>DASZYN010000834.1:0-2599 GCA_035545435.1 Acidobacteriaceae bacterium
CTACTATGACCTCAAAAAACGGGTCGTGGAAAGAACCACTCTCGCCCAACCAGGTGCGGGCGACACGGCGGCCGATGGCTTCGTCGAATTGAATGCAGCGGCGCTGGCCATGCCCTGCCAGTGCACGATTGAATTCGAGAAACCGTGCGGTTCGCGACTGCGAATCGAACTCCAGGGAAGCATTCCCGATCTGGAGGCACTCGGCCGCAGCTTCTGGGAATCGCGCTGATGCTGCAGATCACTCCCCAGATGCGGATCTTCGTAGCCGTCGAAGCAGTCGATTTCCGCAACGGCATCGACGGCCTGGTGCGGGTGTGCAAAGAGGTGCTGCGGCAAGATCCGTTTCAGGGCGGCGTGTTTGTCTTTCGCAATCGGCGGGCAACCGCCTTGAAGGCGCTGGTTTATGACGGTCAGGGATTTTGGCTTTGCCACAAGCGGCTTTCCGAAGGGCACTTTCGCTGGTGGCCCTCCGCGACCGCCGGAGACAAAGCGAAGACGCTCGCCGCCCATCAACTGCACGTGCTGCTACACGCGGGCGATCCCGAGAGCACCAAGGCGGCCCCCGACTGGCGACCGGTCCTGTCCGCCTGAGCAGCCGAGCCGGAGCGCGAAACTCGTCTTGGGTTAATCCCAATACCGTTCAATTGATCTAAGAGAATTCGCAGCCTCCTGCGACGATGGGGATGTCATAAGTCCCACGTAGCAAGGAGGCTGCGATGAGTGTGATCGACAAGGATGCCGATGTCGCCGTGCGGTGGTCGACAGCGGAACGCGTCCAGGCATTGAAGCGGATCGTCGGCAAAAAGTCCATCGAGAAAGTATGCTGGCAGTCGCCACGTCAGCGGTACTGTCGGCGGTTGCCACGCTGGTTCGTGGTCTGGTTTGTGATCGCTCTGGCGCTATTTTGTCGTGACTCATATCGGCAGGTGTTTCGCTGCCTGCACCGTTTCCGCCCAGGAGGCACACCAGGACGCTCGACGTTGTGCGAAGCACGCAAGAGCATCGGCGTCGCCTGTCTGCGGCGACTGGCCGAGGCCGTGATCGAACTGCTCGCCCGTCCCGACACGCCACGGACGCACTACGCCGGTCTGCGGCTGATGGCATTGGACAGTTTCGTGGTCGATGTGCCGGACACACCAGCGAACGAACGAGCCTTTGGGCGGCCTCAAAGTGGCCGCGCGCCTGGGGCTTTTCCGCAAGCCCGAGTGCTCAGCTTGTGCGAGATTGGCACGCACGTGCTGTGGCGCTCGCTGATCAAGCCGCATCGCCGCGGAGAAATTCCCATGGCTCGCTATCTCGTGCGGTTTTTGCAGGCAAATATGCTGCTGTTGTGGGACCGTAACTTCCTCAGCTACGACTTGGTCCAGAGCGTGCGCCAACGGAAAGCGCATCTGCTGGCCCGCATCAAAAAGAACCTCGTTTTCATTCCCTTCAAGCAACTGCCCGACGGTTCTTACCTGGCGAAGCTCTATCCCTCGCCACGGCACCGCCAACGCGACGAAGAGGGCATCGTCGTGCGGATTATCGACTATACCCTCGACGATCCGGGGCGGCCTGGCTCCGGGCAGAAGCATCGTCTACTTACGACCCTGCTTAGCGCGTCGCGGCACCCCGCCATGGGGCTCATTGATCGGTATCACGAACGGTGGGAAGAAGAGTTGACCATCGACGAACTGAAGACACATCAGCGCGAACGTCCTGTCCTACGAAGCGAAACGCCGGCAGGAGTCGTCCAGGAAATCTATGGCCTCCTATTGGGGCACTTCGTGATTCGTAAGTTGGCCTTCGAAGCAGCCGCCACCATCTCCTGTCCGCCCCGAGAAATCTCTTTCGTGGGCACGCTCAAGATTCTCCGCTGCCGCCTGCCGGAGGCTCCACGCAACCGCACCAGCCTCGCCCAGTGGTACGCAAACCTCGTCGCCGAAGTCACCGAAGAGCGTCTGCCGCCACGTCGCGATCGAATCAACCCGCGCGTGATCAAACGTAAAATGAGTGGCTGGGCCAAGAAAACCAACAAACACCGTGATTCTCCCCAACCCACAAAGAACTTCCGTCAATCCATCGTCCTGGTGAATTGAACGGTATTGGGGTTAGCGTAGTTTTTGGCGCTTCCACCGGAAGTTAGGTGGGCTGGGAAGTGCGAGGGACAAACTACCACACGCTGTTCCGGAGCGCTGGCTCAACCAGTGGCTGCGACAAGCTCAGCACCTTTGCTCACTCCCCAGGTCAACTGGCCCGGGGCAGCGAAAAAACAAATCCCCTTATGCACCCACGGGCGTGTGATCGCGCCGGTTGATGCTCGCCGAAAATTCAGTCCACGAACAGAAACTCGTTCGTGCTCAACAAGATCTGGGCGTACAACTCCCACGGCGAAAGTTTTGACGCTTCGCTCGATGCCTGTGGGGAGGCGATGAACCGCAACGCGAGATCGAGCTCGTCGTCGTTAGCGCGACGCCCGAAGACAAGCTGGTAGAGCGCCTGCACGCGCCGCGCGGGATCGTCCTCGGCCACTACTTCGGGTCTGGCTGCCAAACGCCGTGCCTGCGCCATCACGAAGGGCGAGTTCATGGCGAACAGCGCCTGCTGCGGAACGGTCGTT
>DASZYN010000835.1:0-3158 GCA_035545435.1 Acidobacteriaceae bacterium
TCAGTGTGGGCTGGTTGGAGTACGCCCAGACCCGCGGGTTTGTCACCGACCCGGCGCGGGTGGCCCACCCTCAGGACAAGCCACGGGTGGAACGGATGGTGCAGTATGTGCGCGGCAACTTCTTCGCCGGCGAAGACTTCGGAGCCTGTCACGAATTTTGTGTAAGTCAGAGGTGATTTGACTACGAGTTGTATTCTAACACAACGGAATTCGGCCCGGGAAGAGTCTGGCGAGTGTGTTCAACGCCACAGTCCAGTTGTACGTTCCGGTGCCTGAGAAGCCTCCTCTTTGGCTGGAGATGTTGCGCAACCCGAGGTACAGCAACTTCATCGCGGCGTCACGGTCGGGGAAATGGCCGCGGTTTTTGGTGATCTTGCGCAGCTGGAAGTTGATCGACTCGATCGCATTGGTGGTGTAAACGATCTTGCGTAATTCGACCGGATAGTCCAGAAACGGCACGAATTCGGGCCAGGCGTTGCGCCAGACGTCGACGGCGCCCGGATACTGCCGGCCGTATTGGGCGTCGAAATCCTTGAGCGCCAGCTCGGCGGCATCCACGGTCGCGGCGGTGTAGATCGCGCGCATCGACGTGGCGACCTTCTTGCGGTCCTTGTAGGACACGAACCGCATGGCGTTGCGGATCACGTGCACCACGCAGGTCTGCACCACGGTGTCGGGGTAGATCGAGCGGATGGCATCGGGCAGCCCGGTCAGCCCGTCGCAGCAGGCGATCAAGATGTCGCGCACTCCGCGGTTGCGCAGGTCGATGACCACTTTCTGCCAGAACTTCGCCCCCTCGCTGTCTTGGATCCAGACTCCCAGGGCGTGTTTGCGGCCCTCCAGGTCCACCCCAATCGCCAAGTAAGCCACCTTGGTGGTGACCACCCCGTTGTCCTTGATGCGCAGCCGCAGGCCGTCGATGTAGAGGATCGGATAGACCTCATCGAGCGGGCGGGACTGCCAGGCCTTGATCTCATCGACCACCACCTCGGTGACGTTGGAGATCAATTCCCGCGACACGTTCGCCCCGTAGACCTCCTCGAGGTGGGCTTCGATGTCGCGGGTGGTCATTCCCCGCGAATACAGCGACAGCACAACGGAATTGATGTTATTGAGTCGACGGGTCTTCTTCGGCACGATCGCCGGCTCGAACGATCCGTTGCGATCGCGCGGCACATTGATTTCGACTGGGCCGTTGACCGTGTTCACCGTCTTCGACGTGGAGCCGTTGCGTGAATTACCGCTGCCGCGCCCAGCTGGGTCTCCAGCCTCATACCCCAGATGGTGGGTCATCTCGGTCTGCAGCGAGCGCTCCAACACCGCCTTGGTCAATTCGTTGAGCAAACCCTCCGCGCCGTCGATCGGCGTACCGGATTTCACCGCATCCTTGATCAGCGAATCCAACGTCTCCGCCGAGAACGCCTCGGCCAGCCGCCGCGCAGCCGACTTCTCCTCAGCCGGCAACCGCGTGGTCTTCGTCACAAAACACTCCTTCTGTCCGCCCGTTCGGCGGTCCGATGATGGACCACCCCGGACTTACACAGATGGAATGACACGCCCTCAGGATCTGCTCGGGAGCTCCATAGCTGGCCAACGCCGCGCGCAACCCATCACAGACTGCCCGAGTGCGCTCACGAGCCATCAACCGCGCGCAGACACACATCCGAGAGTGATCGTCGATGCCGGTCAAGGCTTTGGCGCTCGTGCCATCAGCCAGCGGAAAACCCCCCACGACGTCCATCTGCCACAGCTCCATCGCCGCGCCGCGCTCCCAGCGTTTCCATTTGCGCAAGCGCCGATCCCGCAGACTCGGATCGATCACGCCCGCTCGCACCAGGGCCCGATAGGCCGCCGATTCCGACGGCAGCGGCCGCCCGACGCTTGGCCAGCTCAAACACCAGCCGCCGCGGACCCCAATACGGCCGCGACCGACGCAATTCCAACAGCGCCGCTTCCACCGCGGCCGGCATTTGATGCGGACATGACACCGGCCGATGCGACCGATCCCTAAGCCCTTCTAGACCCTCGGCCTCATAGTGGGCCAACCAGGCATGCAACGTCTGACGCGACACGCCCACCTTCTCAGCAACCAGCGACACCGACAACCCATCGCTGATCACCGCCAACACAGCCTGATACCTCTGCTCGGCCACGGTTAACTCCCTCATTCGAAGGAGTGTCAAGCATCAACCGAAGTAACTGTCAACCATCAGCCGAAACACCGTCAGGCATCACCCGAAAACAAAACGTCACGCATCAACCGAGGTCACACAAATACTTGGTGGGGCGGGCGGGGCTCGAACCCGCGACCAACGGATTATGAGTCCCTTGGTCTGGCGCTTTGGCAAATTCTGCTGGATCTGAAAATCGCCCGGCAGCGACTCCAATCCCCTAGTTTTCCAGCGCTTCTATTTGAAAACGGGGCCAAGCAGCGGCTGCTAGCTCACCACGGCAAATCAGTAGGTTGGGCTGCAAATGTGGACGCGGTATGGACGCGGGTATGCACAGGCGAGGTCGCTGGCCTTAACACGGGCGACATGCCCGCTCGAAGCGTCGGTTTATGTCAGACCCCCTCGAGAGCATTCGATCGTGAGCGTTTGGGACGACGACGACTTTGACCAGCACCCGGTTTGGGGCAAAGTCGATCAGCTCGCGAGCCTTTTGGACGACGAACGTCTTCCGAAGGAAGTTGATGCACCGCAGCGGCTGTCGATTGTTCGACTCAAAACAGCCCTTGAGCTGCTACGCGAGCACCGAGACCGGGGTGTAAAGGCCCACTACGCCAAGGCGATGCTCGACAATGTAGACAACCACCTGGCCAACGCCGTGCTCTCACCGCTGACCACGTTTGTGTCGAATCCAGACAACTACGGCAATTATGTCAACGACGCCGCTGACCATGCCGAGGCAATTTTCGCCTATGTGGCGCAGTGGCCGTCATTGCCAGCCGGCGGCCAAGCTAGCGCTGCAGGCCGTGCCTTCGCCGAGTACAAGCGAGAGGCCGAACTTGCCCTGCAAACCTTGGGGGAGCAGAACGCCGAGCTCACGTCCCAGCTTGAAACACTCCGAGCTCAGATGAACACTGTCGAAGCAAAGATGGCGGGCGTGCAGGACAACTACGCCGTGTCGCTTGCGGAGCGCGAAAACGAGTATCTGGA
>DASZYN010000836.1:0-6875 GCA_035545435.1 Acidobacteriaceae bacterium
CGGCAGGTTGCGTTCCTCATTGCGCGCGGGGATGACGACAGAAAGCGATGGCGCGGCGACCGGCAGCGCCGGGGGACAGGTGCGCATCCGGCACATCAGCAGGGAGCCGGCCGCGATTCCGAAGACACAGAGAAAGGGCGCTATCATGGCGCACCGGAGGAAACCTGCTCCTGAATCATCCGCGCCACGTGCTGCCCACTGAGCGTGACCATGGGCATGCCGGCGCCGGGATTCACGCTCCCCCCTACAAAAAAGAGATTGCGGAAATGAGAGCTTTGCTTCGGCGCTTTGAAAGCGAAGTTCCTCCTTCGATCGCAGACCACGCCATAGATCGAGCCGCGGTTTGAAGCATAGCGGGCTTCGATGTCGTACGGCGTCCAGAAGTCTTCAACCACGATGTGCCGGCGCAGATCGGTGAGGCCCATGCGCTCCAGCTTGTCGAGACACAGCTCTTTCAGAGCCAGATAGTCCTCGCGGGAATAGGAATAGCGTTCGTTGAGCGACGGGATGTGCGGAAGGATCTTGATGTTGTCGCATCCGGCCGGCGCCTGCGCGGGATCGCTCCTGGTCGGCGCTACCAGATAGATGGTGGGGTCATCGGGGAGCCGCTGCTCGCGGAATACCCGCCGGAAATGCGCATGGGGATCGCGCGAATAAAAGAAGTTGTGATGGGCAAGTTGCGGATAAACGCGGTTCAGACCAAGATGCAGAACGATTCCCGAACAGGAAGGCTGGTACCGGCGCAGCTTTTTCATGACAGAGGACGGGCTTTTGAGCAGCCGCTGCATGGCCGGGATGACTTCCATATTGGAGACCACGAAGTCGGCTGCGATCGTCCGGACATCGTCTTGTCTCCTCCGTACCGTTAACCCCGTAACCCTTTGACCCTTCTGTTCCACACGAACCACCTCGTGATCCAGACAGAGCGAAACCCCGGTTTCCTCCAGTCTTCTCCGAAAAGCGCGCGCCAACTGATACAGGCCTCCGGAGACATACCAGAGGCCGAACTCCAGCTGGATATTTGGCATCAGGTTCATGAAGCCAGGCGCGTCCAGGGCGCTGGACCCCACATACTTAATGAAATATTCGAAGATAGCGCGCAGGTAAGGATTGCTGAGGCGCCGGTAGATGCTTCCCGACATCGAGCGGAGATAGTCGAGATCGCGAGCCTCGCTCCAGCCATAGAAACGAACGAACTGGCGGAAGGTATCTAGTCCCTGGCGAAGATACCCGCGATCAACAATGGCGAACTGGCGGCGGCTGTAGTTGACGAACTGCCGGTATTCCTCGAAGGCCTGTGGGCCAAAGCGCGCGAGTTCGTCGCGCATCCTCTCCGTGTTTTCCCACAGATCGACGACGGTCCCGTCTTCAAAGAAGTTCCGCCACTGCGGGTCGACGCGCTGCAACGTAATGTAGTCCTCAAGGCGCCGGCCATCGCCGTCGAAAAGCGGGCGAAAGATTTGGGGGAGGGTAAAGATCGAGGGCCCGAGGTCGAAGCTGAATCCTCTTGTTTCCAGGAGGTTGAGCTTGCCCCCAACCTGAGGATTCTTCTCGAAGATCGTGACCTGGAATCCGCTGCGCGCCAGCATGATGGCTGCGGACATGCCGCCCAATCCGGCGCCGATAACAGCAACGTGCTTCCTGTTAGCGACCGTCATATCCCGGGCACCACCCTGATGTCGATGGTTTGTGCCTGGCCGCTCAGGTGAAAGGCGCACTCGTCAAAGCGCGGCTTTCCAAAACGCGTCGGCGGATTGCCTGAGACCCCAACCGGTTCCCTCGGAATGCCAAAGAAATTATGGTCAAGGCGGTGGTTGCCATCGAGGTCTTCATACACGCTGACCGCATACGTGCCGGGCGGCAGATCGGCCTGGATCGTCACCCGCCCTCCGCCGTTTGGAATCGGCAGAAAGCCGTGCCGCACCGCTTTAGAGCGGTCCCCAGGGAATCCTGGGGGCGCAGCAAAAATAAGGTATCCGAGCTCGCCGTGGGCGTGGCTGGTGAGCTGGACCTGAATGGCGAGATGCGTCTCCGGCTGGACCTGCGCCGCAGGGCTTGCAGGCAGAAGAGCGCCGAACAGAAGGGGGAGGAGCAACATCAGGCGGCCCAGGAAACCTGCAGCGCCGTGACGAATCCGCATCACCGTGCCGAGCCGGCGCGCCGTGCGCTCGCGGAAGGGAAACCAGTGCATCTCTCGCCTCCGGCGATGTCCAGCAAACATCACGGACTTCACGCGAGTAAACGCACGGAAACCTTCGTCGCCGCGATAACGGCCATTGCCGCTGCTGCGATTGCCCCCAAAAGCCGCCCATGGGTTCCCTGCATTCCGGATTACATCGTTGATGGTGCAGCTGCCCGCGGAAAGCTGTGCTGCTACGCGTCGGGCTCGAGATCGATCACCGGTCCAAATGCTGCTGCCAAGAGCGAAGGCGCTTGCATTGGCCAGGGCCACGGCTTCTGTTTCGCTGTGGAACGGAGCAACGCAGAGAACGGGACCAAAGAACTCCTCAGTGAGCAGCCGCGCATCGACGGGAACATCCGCGAGCAGAGTCGGCGTTTCACCGGCGACCTCGCCATCCGGTGGCCAAAGCATCGAGGCACCGCGGCACAACGCGTCCTGGATGTGCGCGCACAGCATCGGATGTGATCCGGCCGGTAAAGGACAGAGATCAACTTCAGCGCTGTCGCCCACACGAAGCTGAGCGACGCGATCCACAAGACGCGTTACGAACTCCCTGTAAATCGTGCTCTCGATATAAACGCGGCGAATCCCCACACACACCCGTCCCGCATTGCTGAACGCACCGTAGGTCACGCCTTCCACCGTCCGCTCCAAAGGACAGTCAGCGAAGACCAGCGCCGGGTCCTTTCCTCCCAGCTCGAATACCCCGGGAATCATGTGGCGCGCCGCGCGCTCGGCAACCTGCTGTCCGTTACGGCTGCTGCCTGTAAAAAACACGAAGTCGGGGCCGGCATCCATTAGTTCCGCCGACACCTCCGGACCATCGTCCAGGACCTGAATCAAATCGCGCGGAACGCCGGCCGTCACGCATAGCGCGTCGATCAGCGCCGCCGTCGCCGGCGCGCGCTCAGAACACTTGAGAATGACCGCATTGCCGGCAACAAGAGCCGTTGCCGCCGGCACGAGCGAAAGCTGGAGAGGATAGTTGGCCGGCCCAAAAACCAGCACGACTCCATGCGGTTCCCGGTATTCCTCGAATTGCGTTCCGGCATAGAAAAGAGAGGAGCGCCGGACCCTGCGCGGCCTCAGCGCCCGGGCGGCCTGCAACTGGCAATAACGCAGATGCTCCAGCGTGACCAGAACATCCCCCGAAAGGGCGTCAAGAATCGGCTTGCCTGTTTCCTGCGCAATCACCCTGGCAATGGCATCGGATCTCCGCGCAAGTTCGCGCCGCAGAGCTGCAATGACACGGCACCGGCGCGACACAGGGAGTGAAGCCCAGGCCGTCTGCGCCGCTCGCGCGCGCGAAAATACGTCCACGACTACGTTGGACATCACGCGAGCGCCACCTCGAGAGGCTTCGCGACCGGATAGGCCATTTGGTACTTTTCGCAGATTAAGTTGGCGGAAATCCGTGCCGACTCGAAGATGGTCGGCAAACCGCTGCCTGGATGGGTACCGCCGCCGACCAGATAGCAGTTCGAGAACTGCTCAAACTCATTGTGCGGGCGCAAATAAAGCATCTGATTCCAGCTATGCGCCATGTTGAATGTGGCCCCCAGAAAGACCGAGTGCTTCTTCTCCCAGTCTTCCGGAGTGATGACCATCTCGCGCCGGATGTGCGGACGCACATCGCCGAACGGCGTGCGCTCGCGCAGGGTGCGAAATACGGACTCCCGCAGAATCTCCTTGTGCTCCTCCCACGGAATCCCGCTGGTATTGTTGGCGACGGGAACGAGAATATATAGAGCGGAGTGGCCGGCCGGCGCGCCGGACGGATCGGTCCGGCCCGCGTTGCGGATGTACAGGGATACGTCCTGGAACGCCGCGCGGCCGTGGGTGATCGCCTCGATATTCTCGCGATAGTCGCGTGCAAAGACGATCGAGTGGTGTTCCGTATCGAAGGTCCGGTCGAGCCCGAGGTACATCATGAACGTAGAGCAGGAGAATCTTCGCCTGCGCAGTGCGGATGGCTTGTAGCGGCCGAGCGCTTTGCGGTCGAAGAACATGCTCATCGCATGGCCGAAGTCGGCGTTGATGACCACGTCGTCGCAGTACACCTTCTCGCCGCTCGCCAGTTCCACGCCGCACGCCCGGCGCCCATCGAGGAGAACGCGCTCCACCGGCGAAGAAGTATGAATCTCCGCTTCCTCTTCTCGCGCAACCTGCGCGAGAGCATCTCCGATGCGGCACAGGCCGCCCATGACGTGGTAAACGCCGTGGGCATGCTCGGTATACGGAATCATGGTGAAAAGGCCCGGACAGTCCCACGGCGACATGCCCAGATACTTGGACTGGAAGGTGAATGCCAGCCGGAGCTCTTCAGATCGGAAATAGTCGGCAAGGACGCTGTGCAGAGAGCGTCCCGCGGCGATATGGGGCACGGCCGCGAGCAGTGTGGGACTGATCAGGCTGGCCAGCGAACCGTACGGCTTCTGCAGACAGGGGTAGAGCTTTTTGAAGCGAGCGCTTTCGCGCTCAAGGAAGCGCTCGAGGCTCGCGCCTTCTCCGGGAAAGTGCTTTTCGATCTCCGCCTTCATGGCTGAGGGGGCTGAGCGCGCCAGCAGAACCTTGTCGGGAAAGTGGAGGGCGTACATCGGGTCAAGCGCCTGAAGCTGCAGATAATCGCTCGAGCGGCGGCCTCCCTCGGCAAACAGTTCTTCGAGCAGGAACTTCATCATCAGAAACGTTGGACCCAGATCGAAGCGGTAATCGCCGAGCCGCACCTCCGCATTGCGTCCGCCGATGACCTCCTGCTTTTCGAATACCTGTACCCGAAATCCTCGCTGCGCAAGAAGCATGGCGGCCGCGAGCCCCCCGGGGCCGGCACCGATGATCACGATGTGTCTTTTTGGACCACGCCGATAGACGCGCATAGGTCGAGGCTAATGACGGCGCGCGCCTGATTGACGCAACGATGCTGAGGGCATCGCGATTACTTGATCCAGGCGCAACAAACCGCCGATTTGTTGCAGTTCAGTTAAGATGGCCGGTCCGCATCTCGCTGAATCGTCTATTTGCCGTCGCCGGTCGTGACCACGACCGCGGTGCAGGATCCCTTTACCAGGCTCCGATAGGCATGTTTTTGCATGGCGTCGAAGTAGATTGCATCTCCGGGATCGAGCCGGAACGTATCGACACCAATCGTGATCTCCAGCTCGCCCTCAATGAGATACAGCAGTTCAACACCTCGATGGAAATGCGGCTTGGTCTTCTCCGCCGGCAGAGGGTGAAAATGCGCCAGGAATCCGTTGAGCCTGCGCTCGTTGGCGCGGAAGTCCAGCGTTTCAAAATGCCATGGAATGGAATCCGATTTCGGATCGGAGGGGAAATGCCTGCGCTCCTTCTTCCGGGAGACGGCGACGACGTGGCGCTTCCGAGGATCGGTGAAGAAGTAATCCAGCCCCACATTGAAGACCAGCGCAATCCGGGTGAGCGTCGGCAGGGTCGGCACCAGCCGTCCGTTCTCCAGTCGCGAGAGCATCGCCGCGGAAAATCCCGTGTGTTCGGCGAGCTGCGCCAGGCCCATGCTTCGGCGCAGGCGAAGCATGCGCAGCTTTTCCGGGATCGCGTAAGGCCGCAGCGATTCGTCAACCACTTTTGGATCTGTGTTCTTATGACCCGACTTATCTGCCTTCATGTCCAGTACCGCCCGGCCGGTCCGGTCGACGACATTCGCAGCAAATCCCTGCGCATGCCGAGACACCGTGAATCGTTCGGGATCCCGAATCCAATTCTCTGACCGTCGACTCCTTCGCGGCTTCGGGCCCGGATTCAACGCCGCCTCTAAACTGGGATTGTAGCGGGAACGTACGCCGTCCTCCCTTCACTCGCCACGGCAATGCACCCGAATCTCCCTCACTGGCGCGCCGTGATGTCGTGATTTGGTCAGAGCCTGCGCGAGTGATCTTCTCGTCATGGAGAAAAGAGTGCAAACTGGATCAGCATGCGGCCTTACGCGTTTCCGCTTCTCGTCCTGCTCGCAACTCACTTCAGCTCCGGCGCTCTTGCGGCCACACCCCGAAAGCTCATTCTCGGGAATACCTCGACCGGTGAAACAGTCGCGTTCAATCGCGCCGCGAATGGCTGGGGCATCAGCGTTGAAGGCCGGGGTGCGCCCATGCTGTCGCAGGCCGAGTCCGCGCGCCTCGAGATCTCTGACGCCGGTTCCGGAGACGTACGAGAACTGAATGCGGCTTACGAGCAGGTCTCGCGCATACCGAACGGTGTCGCGGCCAGTGCCGTTATTCACGGCGGCACATCTGTTTCCTTCCTTGTCCGAGACACCTGGAAGCTGGAGGAAAATGTCCTCTCCGTTCAACGCACCGTGACGGTTCAGGGGACCGATGCGGGCGGCTTCTCCTCTTCGATCGTCTTCTCTGCTCCCACATTGGGTTGGGATGACGCCAGCTATTTTGCTCCCGGCGTCCTGTATGCCGACCCCACGTATGACGGCGAACGCTCACCGGGCGGCACGGCACTCTATGCTGCCCATCACCTCAGCTTTCGCGAAGACATTCTCCCCTCGCCGATGTTGGGGCTGTATTTCCGCAGTGGCGCATCCGTAACGATGCTCGACCCAACGCCACGTGGCGACACCACAGAGGCCGAGAGCCAATTAACCGACACGGTGATGACCGACGCCCGCTTCCAGTTCGGATCACTCAGCGTCATGCAACAGCAGGCAGTCCCG
>DASZYN010000837.1:0-2818 GCA_035545435.1 Acidobacteriaceae bacterium
CCTGCGAGCCGTTCAGGCCGCGATGCCCCGCGTCAAACCGCTGGTCGCCGCCTTCGAGAGAATCGCTGAAACTGAACCCGTGGCCGGTTTGCCCTTCGAGCCGTGAGACTGCACTCGCCTTACTTCCGCTTCCAGCGCGTCCCCTCTTTCGAGTCCTCCAGCAAAACTCCCATCTCCGATAGCTCGTTCCGGATCGCATCCGCCCGCTTGAAGTCTCGCCGCCGCTTCGCCTGGTCGCGCTCTTCGACCAGCGCCTGAATCTTCTCGTCCGTCACGCCCCGTGTTGCCAGCAGCTCCGGTGCCGCTTTGTCCAGCTTGCCTTCGCGCTCCGCCCAGTCCAGGGTGAACTTTGTCCACTCCGCGTCGTGATCCTCGAGGACCGCAAACACCTGGTCGAACTCCCGCAGCACGTCCAGCACAGACGCCTGATCGCTCGCGAAGAATTTCCCCGCATCCGCACGCGCGTTGACCGCCCGCACCATCTCGAAGATCGCTGCCCGCGCCTCTGCCGTGTTCAGATCATCGGCCAGGGCCGCGCGGAACTTCGCCCGCGTCTCTCGCGCCAGGGCCGCAACCTCGTTGCCCGCAACATCCGAAGCAGGCCACTTCGTATTCGCAATGCGATCCCGGAAGGTCCGCAGGCGCTCCACAGCGATGGTCTCCGCTGCCAGCCCTTCAAACGTAAAGTTCAGCTGCTGGCGATAGGGAACCGAGATCAGCAGCATCCGGATCGCCGAAGCCTTATACCCGCGCAGCAGCAGGTCGCGCAGCGTATAGAAGTTGCCCTCCGACTTCGACATCTTCCGGCCTTCCACCAGCAGGAAGCGAACATGGAACCAGTGCCGCGCGAACGTGCGATGCGTCGCCGACTCCGACTGCGCAATTTCATTCTCATGGTGCGGAAACATCAGATCCTCGCCGCCGCCATGCAGGTCGAAGCTCTCTCCCAGATACTCCATCGCCATCGCCGAGCACTCGATGTGCCAACCGGGCCGCCCCGGCCCGAGCGGCGTTTCCCACTTGTGCTCGCCTGGCTTCGGCGCTTTCCACAACGCAAAATCCCGCGCCGAATCCTTCTCGTATTCATCCACATCGATGCGCGCGCCGTCCGCGATTCCGGAAAAGTCCTTCTTCGAGAGCTTTCCGTACGCCGGAAACCGCGCGATCCGGAAATACCACGAACCATCTTCGGCGCGATAGGCAATGTCCTCTGCCGCCAACTGCTCGATCAGTTTCACCATCGACGGAATATGCTCCGTCGCGCGCGCAATCACCTCTGGCCGCTCGACCCGCAGCGCATCCAGATCCTCGAAAAAAGCCTCCTGAAACTTCTTCGTATAGGTGTCGATCTCGACGCCGGCCGCGGTCGCGTTGCGAATAATCTTGTCGTCCACATCGGTGATGTTCATGACGTGGCGGACGTCGGTCCCCAGCAGCCTGAGCGACCGCCGGAGCACATCCACCTGCAGGAATGTGCGGAAGTTCCCGATGTGCCCGTAGTCATAGACGGTCGGTCCACACGCATACATCCGCAGCGCTTTGCCGTCGGAGGGAGCCAGCTCCTCGATCCGCCCCGACATCGTGTTGTGCAGCCGCATCTTCACCGGCGCATCTACCGACACGACTCCTGTTTCCTCGCCACTTTGCTTCGTCACACTCATGGAGACCAATTCGGATTCTACCAGCGCATGGAAGCTCGCCCGGGACCGTTCCGGGCGCTTCGAATCCTGTCCGCCTGTACGCTGTGCCCTGAGCCCTGCGCTCTGTTTCTCACCGCCCCAGGGCCAGTGCCGGCTCTGCTGTCAGGTCTTCCGCTGCGAATTCTCCGGCCAGCAGTTTCGGCCAGGCGGCCGCCGCAATCATGGCCGCGTTATCGGTCGAAAGCGCCATCGACGGAAACGCGATCGGCAGATGCCGCTCCGCCGCCTCCGCCGTGAATCGCACGCGCAACTCGCGATTCGCCGCCACGCCCCCCGAAACGATCACCCGTTCCGCTCCAAATCGTTCCACCGCGCGAAACGTCTTCCGCCGCAGATCGTCCACCACCGAGCGCTGGAACGACGCAATCAGGTCCAGCATCCGCCGATCGCACAGAGCCAGCACATCGGCCGGCGTCGCATTTTCCATCCGCGCCAGTGCTGACCGACGCGCCTCAATCGAATCCCCCATCTCATACACTTTCGTGTAGCGCAGCATCGCCGTCTTGATTCCGCTGAAGGAGAAGTAGATCTCCTCGGCAGGATCCAGCGCGCCTGGCTCTCCCTTGCGATGCGCTTTGGCCTTGATCTGCGAAAACGTGAACGGCACCGCCTCGGGATTGCCGTGGGCGGCAAGCGCGTCGATCCACGGCCCGCCGGGATAACCCAGCCCCAGCAGCTTCGCGACCTTGTCGAAGGCCTCGCCCGCCGCGTCGTCCACTGTCCGGCCCACATTGCGATACGTCCAGGCCCTCGCATCTGCGGAAAATTCCGCCAGATACAAATGCGTATGACCGCCACTCACCACCAGAGCGAGGACTGGCCGTCCAGACCGCATCTCTTCAGGCGCACCGCCATCTGATTCCGCCGTTCGCCGTGCTTCTTCCAGCAAAACTGCGTGGATGTGCCCTTCCAGATGATTTACCGCGATCAGCGGCTTGCCCAGCGCCGCCGCCAGCGACTTCGCGAAGCTGATGCCTACCAGCAATGCACCGGCAAGCCCGGGTCCTTCTGTAACCGCGATGGCATCAATATCCCCATATCCAACTCCGGCCGTTTTCAGCGATTCCCGCACCACCGGCAGAATGTTTCGTAAATGCTCGCGCGAAGCCAGCTCCGGC
>DASZYN010000838.1:0-1865 GCA_035545435.1 Acidobacteriaceae bacterium
GCACATCGGAAGTGTCGTCAACGCGCCCGATCAGGACACGGCCGACCGGGATGCGGTGGACGTGTGCGGGTCGAAGGGGGCTCCCGGTTGCGCGACCATCCTTCGCTTCGTCGACGGATGCGGGGCGGTCGCCAGGCGTGACGACGTTCATACCGTCGGAACCGGTGCCACCCTGCAGGAGGCCGAGCGCAACGCCATCGCGGCGCTGGGCCCGGATCGCCCGCCGACCCTGAGTTCGGACGGTTCGGGTCCCGCCGTCATCAGCGCGTCGCGCTGCAACGGCTGACCCGCAGCCGAAATCGTCGCGTATCCCCGAGACGCGTATCGCGAATAGCGATCGGAAGCCGGTCCCGCCCCCACCGCGGGCCGGCTTCCGGCATTTCGGGGCGGGCTTCGGCCGACGGTCGGAATTTCTCGCCGGACGCCGATGTTGTGAATGGTGTTGCGAGCGCATCCGATGTGCGTCGTCAGGCCGGATGACCAGGCGATTTGACTTCGAATGCGGTTGGCACGTAACTTATTCCAGGTCAGAGCGACACGGACACCGACCCGGAGCCGAGAGGCCCGGGACAACGAGGTCGGACGAGGAGCGCCTGACAATCACACTGGTTCGACCGAGACCCGGATTTGGTTCGGGTCCGATGGTTGAGCTAAGCTGGAAAAGTTGCCTCGCCGATCGAACAGATGAAAATCTGGGAGATGGTGAGTGCGTGTGTTCTTTGAGAACTCAATAGTGTGTCGATGAATGTCAGTGCCAAATATTTATTTTGGTTCCGTTCATCCTCCCCCCGTGAGGGTGACGGACATTTTTGTCAGCTAATTTTCCGGCTGGCGTTTAAGTTAGGTTTTCGGACTCTGGTTCGAGATACTTCTGATTGGCTGCTTCGGTGGCAAATCTAGAGTCTTCAACGGAGAGTTTGATCCTGGCTCAGGACGAACGCTGGCGGCGTGCTTAACACATGCAAGTCGAGCGGTAAGGCCCTTCGGGGTACACGAGCGGCGAACGGGTGAGTAACACGTGGGTGATCTGCCTCGCACTCTGGGATAAGCCTGGGAAACTGGGTCTAATACCGGATATGACCACGGATCGCATGGTTTGTGGTGGAAAGATTTATCGGTGCGAGATGGGCCCGCGGCCTATCAGCTTGTTGGTGGGGTAATGGCCTACCAAGGCGACGACGGGTAGCCGACCTGAGAGGGTGACCGGCCACACTGGGACTGAGACACGGCCCAGACTCCTACGGGAGGCAGCAGTGGGGAATATTGCACAATGGGCGAAAGCCTGATGCAGCGACGCCGCGTGAGGGATGACGGCCTTCGGGTTGTAAACCTCTTTCGACAGGGACGAAGCGCAAGTGACGGTACCTGTAGAAGAAGCACCGGCCAACTACGTGCCAGCAGCCGCGGTAATACGTAGGGTGCGAGCGTTGTCCGGAATTACTGGGCGTAAAGAGCTTGTAGGCGGTTCGTCGCGTCGATTGTGAAAACTTGCAGCTCAACTGCAAGCTTGCAGTCGATACGGGCGGACTAGAGTACTTCAGGGGAGACTGGAATTCCTGGTGTAGCGGTGAAATGCGCAGATATCAGGAGGAACACCGGTGGCGAAGGCGGGTCTCTGGGAAGTAACTGACGCTGAGAAGCGAAAGCGTGGGTAGCGAACAGGATTAGATACCCTGGTAGTCCACGCCGTAAACGGTGGGTACTAGGTGTGGGTTTCCTTCCACGGGATCCGTGCCGTAGCTAACGCATTAAGTACCCCGCCTGGGGAGTACGGCCGCAAGGCTAAAACTCAAAGGAATTGACGGGGGCCCGCACAAGCGGCGGAGCATGTGGATTAATTCGATGCAACGCGAAGAACCTTACCT
>DASZYN010000839.1:0-4310 GCA_035545435.1 Acidobacteriaceae bacterium
CCTGCACGCGACCGAGTCTCTTCGGCAGCGACTAGTCACCGCTGCCCTCAACGCTGGCGCACCAGCGTCGAGTCCGAAGATGACCTCTCTCACCCGCATCGCCATCGTTCTCCCGCCGTTTGCCGATGGCTCGACCACCGCAGGCTCAATTGCCGCAACCGCTCGCATAGGAGAGACCCATGACTGTCGCAAGCCCAATGCTGCAGAAGTTCGGCCCAAAGATCAAAACGGAGCTGCCCGGCCCGGAGGCAAGGCGCATCGTTGAAGCCGACGGCCGCCTCATTTCGCCCAGCTACACGCGTTCCTATCCCATGGTTGCGAAGCGCGGACGCGGCGTGCGTGTGGAAGACGTAGACGGCAATGAGTTTCTGGATTTTGCCGCGGGCATCGCCGTGGTCTCGACCGGCCACTGTCATCCGGAAGTGGTAGCAGCGATCCAGCAGCAGGCCGGCGAGCTGATCCACATGTCGGGCACGGACTTCTACTACGAGAGCCTGATCACACTATCGGAGCGGCTTTCGTCGATCGCGCCGATGCCCGGGCCACACCGGTTTTACTACGGCAACTCCGGCGCCGAGGCTATTGAATGCGCGCTGAAGATCGCCCGCTACCACACCGGTCGCCAAAACATCATCGCTTTCTTCGGCGCCTTTCATGGACGGACGATGGGGGCGCTCTCACTGACGGCATCCAAGCCGCAGCAAAGGCGGCGCTTTGCACCGCTGGTTCCCGGCGTTACGCACATCCGTTACCCCTACGCGTATCGCGGCTGCAGCGGCGGGCCGCAGGAGGAAGAGGCTTTTGCGCTGGGCTGCGCGCGGTACATCGAAGAGAAGCTCTTTCACACCACACTGGCACCGGAGGAAGTTGCGGCGATCTTCGTCGAGCCCATTCAGGGCGAGGGCGGGTACGTCGTCGCGCCCACAGTCTTCATGCGGGAGCTGCGCCGCATCTGCGACAAGTACGGCATTCTGCTGGTGGCCGATGAGGTACAGTCAGGCGCCGGGCGGACGGGCAAATGGTGGGCCATTGAACATACCGGTGTGGAGCCTGATATCGTCACCATGGCCAAGGGCATTGCCTCGGGCATGCCTCTGGGAGTTTGCATGACGCGCGCCGCGATCATGGACTGGAAGCCGGGGTCCCACGCTTCGACGTTCGGCGGAAATCCGGTCTGCATCGCTGCCGCCCTGAAGACTCTTGACATCCTGGAGCGCGAAGGCATCGGCAATGCAGCTGCTCAGGGCGAGAAGATGTTTGCTCGCCTCCGGCAATGGCCGTCGCGGCATGCGGTGATTGGCGATGTTCGCGGGCGCGGTCTGATGATTGGCCTCGAGATCGTTAAGGATCAGGAAACGCGTGAGTCAGGGCCGCAGCTGCGCGATCGGATTGTGGACCTGGCATTCGAGCGCGGGCTGTTGATTCTTGGCTGCGGTGAGAACTCGATTCGCCTGGCGCCGCCGCTCATCGTGAACGAGCACGAGGCTGCCGTCGCGCTCGATATTCTTGAGGAGTGCGTGACGCTGGCGGGACAGGAAGTGGCGCAACCTGCTACTGTCGCCGGCGCGGCGGTCTAACTCCGCGTGGAAGTTCAGGGCGAGGCCGGAATCCTTTTCCAGCCTCGCCTTGCTATTTCAGCGGACCGCGACCGTTGCCGCGGCCGGAGGAGCGTTTCGCCTGTCTCCCGAAGAAGATGCCGGCCGCCAGGAAAACTGCGGAAATAGCCGCGTTGGCGAGGCCCAGGCGCAGCTTGCCGTGGTGCATGGCCAGCGCTGCGTTCAGGAACCAAACAGCGGCGCCGAGATACCAAATCCAGTTGAAATTGCGGCTCACTCTCTTATGGGATGCGCCTGCAGTGGCGCATGCCTTTCCCTGCCATCCATACTATGACGCTTACCTTGGCAGACACCGCGCCTGGGCCGATTGTTCCATGCCTGTCAGGAACCCTCGCCGCCGACACCCCACCCCTGCGTGTGCTACCATCCCTGTTCCTGTGAACGAGGGGTGAATCGCTTTCCGAAATCCCCTCCTCATGAATGTTCTTTGTATGCCGGACGAGGATCGAAGATCCGCCCGTTCCGGCACGCATTTGTCGCGCGCCGGAGCAAATCCCGTCTCCGATCAGACGCCCCTCAAGACGCCTTCCGGAAATCCCTGTGTTCGGCGAGCCTGTATCCGCCGTCACAGTTCCTCCACAGGAATTGATTTCTACTTGCCTGTCTCTGAACCACGCCACAATCGCGGCCGCGAGCCGCAGCAACTTTCTTTTTCAAGGAGCACTCCATGAAAACCTACCAGGGAAGTGAGATCCGTAACGTAGCTGTAGTGGGGCATGCGCACAGCGGCAAGACCACGCTCGTCTCCGCTCTGCTGCATGCCGCAAAGATGACACCCAGCCTCGGCCGTGTTGAAGATGGATCGGCCGTTACCGCCTACGACGAAGAAGACGTTGCTCGTGGCACCACGATGCAGAACGCCGTGGCCTTCGCAGAATGGAACGGCGTGAAGATCAACTTTATTGATACACCCGGCTTTCATATGTTCGTGCACGAGGCGCGCGCCGCGATGGCGCCCGTCGAAGCAGCGCTGGTCGCGGTGAATGCGGTCACCGGCGTCGAGCCCATGACCGAACGCGTCTGGAAGTACGCTGAGGAATTCAACCTGCCGCGCGCCGTAGTCATCAATCAGATGGACCACCCCCGCGCCGCAGCGTCCGCCGAATCGACGCTGGCCACGCTCGCAGAGCGCTTCGGCCGGCAGTGTATTCCGGTGCAACTGCCGATCGCCGACGGTAAGGGTTTTGAAGGCGTTGTCGACCTCGTCACCATGGAGGCGTTTTTCTATACGCCCGGGGGGGACGGTCACGGCAGGATTGGTGAGATTCCCGAATCTCTGAAAGAGCCCGCGCAGCGCGCGCACGAGACGCTGGTGGAGCTGGTGGCGGAAGGAAAAGACGAGCTGATGGAAGAATACTTCCGCGAGGGCACGATCCCGGAGCAGCACCTGATCACCGCTCTGCATGAGGCGATCCGAGAGGACCGCATTTTCCCGGTGCTGTACTCCAGCGGTTTGGCAAATGTCGCCACGGATCATCTTCTCGATTTTCTGAAGGTCTACGCGCCCGCGCCAATCGAGCGGGAGCCGGTCGCCGCCCGGGCGGTTCTGCACACGGTCGCCGCAGCGGCGAATGGAGGTGGCAACGGCACCGCTGCCACCGCTGAAGGGCAGTCTCCGGAAATCGTCATGCGTAAGGTCGAGGACAAGGAGCCACTCTCGCTCTATGTCTTCAAGACCATGACCGATCCGTTTTCCGGGCGCATCAGCTTCTTCAAGGTGTTTTCGGGCATCCTTAAGAACGACGCAAGCGCGCAGAACTACTCGCGCCGTACAGCGGAAAAATTCTCGCACTTGTCGATCATGCAGGGGCGGACGGCTGTCGCCGTCGGCGAACTGCATGCGGGCGACATCGGCGCCGTCGCGAAACTGAAAGAAACACTCACAGGCGACACGCTGGGGGACAAGAACTCAGAGATTTTCTATGAGCCCGTCACAATGCCCGAGCCGGCCATGACGTGGGCCATCGAGCCCAGGTCGCGTGCTGACGAGGACAAGCTTGCGCCGGCTGTGCATAAGCTCATGGAAGAGGACCTGATGGTCCGCTTCTTCCGCGACACGCAGACGAACGAATTCCTGATCGCGGCCGCAGGGCAGTCGCACATCGAGGCGCTGGTGAGCAAGCTGCGCAAGCGTTATCACACCGAGGTCAACCTAAAGGCGCCACGCGTGCCCTATCGCGAAACGATTCGCGGGCGCGCGGACGCGCAGGGTCGACACAAGAAACAAACCGGTGGACACGGCCAGTACGGCGACTGCAAGATCAAGCTGGAGCCACTGGCCCGCGGCGGCGGCTTCGAATTTGAAAATGAAGTATTCGGCGGAGCCATCCCGCGCAACTTCATCCCTGCTATCGAAAAAGGGATTCAGGAATCCGCCGCGCGCGGCTACCTGGCCGGTTATCCGGTGGTCGATTTCAAGGTCATTGTCTACGACGGCAGCTACCACGATGTCGACTCCAACGAGCTGTCGTTCAAGATGGCGGGCCGGATTGCCTTCCGTAAGTGCATGGAGCAGGCCAAACCTGCTCTGCTGGAACCGATCATGAGCGTCGAAATCGAGGCTCCGCAGGAATTCGCCGGAGCGCTGATGGGCGACCTGAATCAGCGCCGGGGCCGCGTCCAGGGCATGGACAGTCACGGCGCTAACTCCATCATCCGCGCCGAAGTGCCGATGGCGGAGATGCTCACCTACGG
>DASZYN010000840.1:0-2414 GCA_035545435.1 Acidobacteriaceae bacterium
AACCGCCTTCAGCTTCCGCGAAGCCAACTTTGCCGAAGTCATCGTCGGTGTCGATCCCGATCCCGCCAACAACGAGCGCATGATGCGCTGGGCAAAGGACTACTGGCTGGCTCTGCACCCCTACTCGGCGGGCGGAGGCTACGTCAATATGATGATGGACGAAGGCACAGACACCGTGCAGGCGGCTTACCGCGATAACTACGCCCGCCTGGTCCAGGTCAAGGCGGCCTATGATCCCGGCAACCTCTTCCATGTCAATCAAAACATCAAGCCGGGTCGCTAAGCTGTGCCGGTCTGTGCTACCGGAGATGTTTCCTGAAGCAATTCGTCAAAGAGAGTTGTGGCGTTCCAGTGGCCCGCCCGGCCTGACGCTCTTTGGGGCCGCGCAGGTGGAGGACTGGGCGGCCATTGACGCCGTGCGTCAGCGGGCCTTATCGCTACATCTCCCCTGTCGTCCCTGCTTTCTCAGCTAATGTCCCATCGGCACTCCCTGCCTGCGCGGCCTGACCGTCGAGCGGGTTGTACAGGAGGCTCAAGAAGTCCTGGCCCTTTCCCGGTAACGCGGGAGGGTGTCAGCAGGCGATACAGCGTGCTTCTTCGTGAGTCGCTTTCATGTTAGCCGGCGTATTAAGAACGAGAAGGCTTCTCCAGGTCTGCTTGAGATTTTTTGTGAGGTGGTGCCAACATGAGCAGCGAAAGCAACACTCAGCACTTCAGCGAAGCTCACTATCAGCTTGCGATGAAAGCGGCAGGTCTCGGGGTATGGTATTGGGATCTGCTGCAACACCAGCAGGTCTGGAGTCCAGAATGTAAAGCTCTCCTGGGCGTTCCCCAGGAAGCGGAAGCAAAATATGAACTGTTTCTTGCTCTTGTCCATCCCGACGACCGTGGACGTATTCAGACCTTACTCGACGAAAGTCATCATCATAAAACGCCATATAGTATCGAATATCGCATCATCTGGCCCGATGGCAGCCTGCACTGGCTGGCCGACAAAGGCAGCTACTTTTATGACAGGCAGGGCAATGCCACCAGGCTGGTCGGCGTGATCTGGGATATCACCATGCAAAAACAGGTGGAGGAGACGTGCGCCGAATTAGAGCGCAGGAAGGACGAGTTTATCGCTCTGGCGAGTCATGAACTGCGCACCCCTTTAACCTCTCTGAAAGGCAATCTGCAACTGGCGCAGCGTTTTCTCCGCCACTTCCAGGACAGAAGCGCCGTGCTGGTTTCGGAACGGGAACGCACCGCGTTTGATCATCTGGTCACCTGGAACGAGCGAGCGTTGCGCCAGGCCAACGCGGAATGTCGCCTGGTCAACGATCTGCTGGAGGCCAACGCCCTGCGGGCAGGCTGGCTGCATGTCACGCAGGAACCCCGCGACCTCGTCTGCCTGGTGCGTAACGCGGTGGATGATGTGCAGATCCTTGCCCAATCCCACCCGCTGCACCTTGATCTGCCGGAGGTTGCGACGGTGCCCGTCATGGCTGACGAAGTGCGCATCGGTCAGGTCATCACGAATTACATCGAAAACGCGCTGCGCCACTCCCAGGAACAGCAGCCGGTGACAGTAGGCGTCACCCTGGGAAACGAGACAGCGCGGGTCTGGGTCAAAGATACCGGTCCCGGCATCTCATTGGAGGAGCAGCGCACGCTCTGGGAGCGCTTTCGCCGCGTGCAGAGCTTCGCCAGTTGTACCGGCGGACTGGGCCTGGGCCTCTACATTTGCCAGGAACTCATCCGCTTGCATGGAGGACAGACCGGCATCGCCAGCATCCCCGGTCAGGGCGCGACCTTCTGGTTCACGCTTCCCCTTTGCGTGGAGCGCCAGCCGGAAGCATCCAGAGGCGCTCTCCCGGAACAACTGATGAAGAGGGCAAAATAGCCAGCGATCTCGCATGTCTGTGAGATCGCTGGCCGGCTACCGATGAACTGGCGAGAACCCCTGACCGGGATTAAACGACGCTACAGGCCGCGCCGTTGAGGGTAAACGAGGTCGGATTGGAGTTAGTGCCATTCCACGAGCCATTAAAGCCTGGATTGGCCGTCGCTCCCGGCGCGAGCGAGCCGTTATAGGAAAGGTTGGTGATGGTCACCGAGCCTCCCGACTGCGTATAGCTGCCGTTCCAGAGCTGCGTGATGGTTTGCCCGTTGGCAAAGTTAAATTTCAGCGACCAGCCAGAGATGGTGGTCGTGCCCGTATTGGTGATAATGATGTTCGCGCCGAAGCCGCCGGGCCACTGATTCGTCACTGTGTAATGGACGCTACACGGACCTCCCTGCGAAATCGGCGTAGAGGTCGCCGTTGGCTGCCGCGTCGGGGTCGCCGTCGGAGTCGAACCGCGAGTCGGGGTCGGCGTCGGCGGATTGCCTCCACCGATAGTCACCGAATAGGCCGTCGTATTCAGCGTGCC
>DASZYN010000841.1:0-2355 GCA_035545435.1 Acidobacteriaceae bacterium
CGGCAGTCGATCTGCCAGCCGGCGCGCGCGAGAGCCCTGCCGAAGGGCGCCACGCGATAACGGTAGCAGACGTGGTCCGGGCCTTCTGTTAAGGCCAAGAGCTTCAAGGGTGTTCGTCCTCCCTGCCGTTCTTGCTCTTACTCCCTCTCCCTTGGGAAAGGGCTGGGGCGAGGGCGGTTGGCGCCCACGCTGGTTGCCCATGTCCAGATGTGCCGACAACGGCGGCGCGGAATCTTAACATCCTGGCCCAATCTTCCCAAGGCAGAACCCGCGCCAAAGCGGGTCGTCGGGTGCATAAGGTGAATTGCGCGCGGAACGGATTTTCTGAGGAACGTCAATGGGAGAATTGGCAGATTTCGGGTATGGTCGAGCCTGTAGCTGGGTGAATTGGGAAGCCCAGAGAGAAAACTAGCCCGTTCAAGGATGAACAGGATGGCTCGCGCAAGGATCAGTGAACAGGAATGGCAGACGTTTGTGAGCGTTGCGGAACGACTCGAGATTCCGGTCCGAGAACTCCTGCGAGAGGATGTGCGGTTCTCGGTCATTGAGGCGGCTGGGCATAAGCTGGGCAGGGCGGTGGCTCAGATCACGACCGAACGGTTGGCCTTGGCGCGGGCGGAGCGGATGATGGGGTCTCAGCCATGTCCGACTTGCGGGCGGAAGTGCCCACTGGTCCATCGAGAACGGGAACTGGAAACGATCGATGGGCCAGTCGAACTGGCCGAACCGGTTTGTCATTGCTCGGTCTGTCGCCGAGATTTTTTTCCCTCAGCGTCCGCAATTGGGATTGGACCAGCGGAATTGTAGCGCCGCCGTCCTCGACAAAATCGTGTCGGCCAATGCGGAACACAAATCGACGGCCAAAGCAAAGTGCATGTTGTGGAAGCTCGCCGAAATCAAAGTCAGCGTGCCGCACATCAGGGATTTGACCGCGATGATCGGCAAGGAACTGCACGATCACCAGCGGCAACAAGCGGACGCTCACGCCAACCAACAGCTCAAGCCGGAATACCGCGAACCTCCCAAGGTCGTGTCCGTATCCGTGGATGGCGGTCGGATCATGACACGGGCCGATGCAGGACGCGGCGTTCACGAACCGGCCTGGAAAGAGACCAAGAACGCCTGCCTGTTGACGATGAGCAGTTTCGTCTCCCAGGAGGATCCGCATCCACAATTGCCGGCCTGTTTCGCTGAGCGGGATTACGTAGAAAAATTGGTGCGTGAGATCCATAGCTGCACGATGAAATCGGCAGCGAAATGCGGAGAAGGCGGCTCTTTTTCAGAAGAAGTCGGCGCCGATCCAGCCACCTTGCCGAGTGTCGAAGCGAGTCCCTCCCGTGCCCGAAAGGCAGAAAATTGGCGTCCTCGGCGATTAGTCCGCACTTGTCTCAGCAGCATGGCTTGCAGTGACGACTTTGGCCCGTTGGTGGCTGGTGAGGCCCAACGTCGCGGCTTCTATCAGGCGGAACGGCGAGCCTTCTTGGGCGACGGTCAGGCGTGGAACTGGACGCTCCAAGATCGCTGCTTCCCGAACTTCGTAGGGATTACGGATTTCGTCCATCCGCTGGGATATGTGTACGATGCTGCGCAAGTTCTCGCCCCAGCCGATCCTTGGCCGGTCTATCTCCGGGCCAGTGAGGCGTGTTGGCAAGGACGCGTAGGCGACTTCCTCACAGAATTGCGCGCTTGGCAAACAGCCCATCCGGTACTTGGGGACGAAGCGCTTCCCGATCAGGATCCCCGTGCCATCATTCAAACCACCATCACCTACTTGGAGAACAATCGAGCGCGGATGAACTACCCTGATTATCGCCGTGCGGGACTACCGGTCTCCTCGGCGATGATCGAATCGCTCATCAAGGAGATCAATTATCGGGTCAAGGGCACGGAGAAGTTTTGGAACCGTCCCGACGGCGCCGAGCACATCCTACAGGTTCGGGCTGCGGCTTTAGGCGACGACGACCGACTCAGCCAATGGATCCTCAATCGCCCCGGTTCCCCTTTTTACCGAAGATCGACTGCCGACCAGGATCCACTGGCCTGCGCTGCCTAAAAATCAAATCACCTTATGCACCCATCCCGAGTCGAGCGACGCTCGTTAGTCATTAGAAGAGCCGTGTCCGGGCACCGATGAATCTGCCCCTTTGGGGGCCATGCCCGATATCGAACCCCACAGGGCAAGCCTTGACAGATCCTTCCTGGATGACTTCTAGTCGTTGGGCCGGACTATTCCGAATACGTCGTTCGTCAAAGGGTGCTTTGCCATGAAGTTGCTCGGTGCAGAAATCTTGCGGCGGCTCGGCGCGGGCGAATCGATCGCGTCGCTGTGCGCCGCCGCAGGGATCACGCGGGCCG
>DASZYN010000842.1:0-1835 GCA_035545435.1 Acidobacteriaceae bacterium
GGGGCGCGGGCCACGGCTGTGCGTCAGATAAAGGATGCCGCCGATCAGTACGATGGCCGCCGCGAGCAGCACGCCGGAACGCAGCATGACCCCGACCGAGATTTCGATGCGCTGATCGGTCCATTGTCCGGGGGTGGGGGAGTGCGCCGAGGAATCTCGTGACTGTTTCACAATGTGCCTCGCAGGCTGTTGATGATCATCTCGATTCCGAGCGCGACGATCACCAGGGCGAAAACAATTTTGAGTGTGCGGACGTGGACGCGCACCAGCAGGCGCGATCCGATCAGCGATCCCAGCAGCACACCAAGCATGACCGGCATTGCGAGTGAGGGAGCCATGTAGCCGCTGCGCAGGTAGAGCCCGGCGCTGGCCGCGGCTGTCACGCCGATCATGAAATTGCTGGTGGTGGTCGAAACCTTGAAAGGCAGTCGCATGGCCTGATCCATTGCGATCACTTTGACTGCGCCCGATCCGATGCCGAGCAGGCCGGATAGAACGCCGGCCACGGTCATCAGACTGAAGCCTGCCGGAACATGCTGTGCGACATAATCCTGATGCGTGCCGGGTCCGGTAGGCAGCGTTCCCTTGAGCCGAAGCCGGAGGGCGAGCGCATCCGGCCGCTGCGTGATGATTTCCCGGTGCTGTTTAAGCGCGGTGTACGCGGAGTAAAGGAGCACCACACCGAAGACGATGCCGATGGCGTGGGTGGGAACGCGTGTGGTGAGCCAGGCGCCGACGAGCGCACCGAGCGTGGTCGCGATTTCCAGGAACATGCCCACGCGGATGTTGGAGAAGCCCTCGCGCACATAGGCGGCCGCCGCGCCGGACGACGTTGCGATGACCGAAACGAGCGAGGCCCCGATCGCATAGTGAATATCGACGTGAAAGATAACGGTGAGCAGCGGGACGATGACCACGCCGCCGCCGAGGCCGCTCAACGCGCCGAGCAGTCCGGCCGCCAGCGAACTGATGAGGAGGATGAGAGAGAACTCGAGCGCCGTCATCGAAGAGACAGAGTACAGCGTGCGGGGGTCGGGGTACAGTCCCGGAACGCGTGTGAACTTCGCAGGATCGCGGTCATCGGACGTTCATGCTGTTTTCAGAATGGCTACGGAGTCCGGCGGGAGAGTGATCTTCTGTTCGGCCATTCGAATCTCCCCGGACGAAGCCAGAACGATCTCCGATTGCGGCCGTAGTTGCAGCTCTATAAGGTTCTTCGCGCAGGAAAACGCAACGGTGACGGCACCGCGTTCCATGACCAGCCATTTTTGTTCCTCGCTGTGCTGGACGCGCACGTGGCTAAGGTCCGGATCGTTGAGGTCCGGCGTGCTCCGGCGCAGAGCAATCAGGCGCTTGTACCAGTCGAGCATCTCGGCGTGCAGGGGTTGGCTGCGCTCGCTCCAGTTGAGTTTCGAATGCTCAAAGGCCTCTGGCGACTGCGGGTCGGGAACATCTTCGGGCTTCCAGCCAAAGGCGGCAAATTCTTTGCGTCTGCCTTCTGAGACGAGTTTGCCGAGCTCCTCATCGTGATCCGTGAAGTACTGGAAGGGCGCGGATGCCGCCCATTCTTCGCCCTGAAACAACATGGGCACGAAGGGCGCGGTCAGCACGAGTGCGGCGGCGATTTTCGTTCGACCGAGGTTCACCAGATGGGAGATCCGTTCTCCTTGCGCGCGATTGCCCACCTGGTCGTGGTTTTGCGCGTAGCCGAGGAAGCGTGATGCGGGCAGATTGAGGACCGGACGCCCATGGGTGCGCTCCCGATAGGGCGAGTAGCATCCGTCAACGACGAACACATCACGCAACGCCTTCGCGATATCCGCGATCGATCCGAA
>DASZYN010000843.1:0-1569 GCA_035545435.1 Acidobacteriaceae bacterium
TTACAATCCAAAAACGAGGGTTCTGCGCTCCGCATGGTCAACCTGTTCGGCAGAAAAAAGGAAGAGGAGAGGCGCGGGCCCACCGTTCTCACCGGCCCCAGGATTCCACGCCATTCCAGCGGCTGGGAGGCCCTGCTCAAACATCTGCGCAACGAGAACGGCCTGCGCGTTCTGGACATTGGCCCCACTTCCCCGCAGAACATCAACTTCCTCACCGAACTGGGCCACAGCGTCTACATGGCCGACATTGTCCACGAATCCATGCGCGAGGAGTGGAAGCTCCCCCCGGAAGAAGCCGGTGGGCCGCCCCGCTTCAACGAAGCCGCCTTTTTCGAGCAGAACCTGAATTTTCACGGCCGCCAGTTCGACGTCGTGCTGCTGTGGGCCACGCTCGACTACGTCCCCGCCGGCCTGATCGACCCGCTGGTGACCCGCCTCAAGGATGCGACGCTGCGCGACGGGAAGGTGCTGGCCATCTTCCACTCCAAGCCCACCGGCCCATACACCGCCTACTGCCGCTACCACCTGACGGCGACCAACGAGATCGAGATGCAGGAGTCCGAGCCGTATGCGGTCCAGCGGGTCTACACCAACCGCCAGATCGAAAAGCTCTTCACCGGCTGGTCCAACTACAAGTTCTACCTGGCGAAAGACAATTTGTACGAAGTGATCATCACGCGCTGAACGATCTGCCCCGACTCGGAGGTCTGTGACGCGCGACCTGGGATCTGGAACTGCGGTTTACCCGTCCAGCGGAAGCTTCTTCCGGCGAAATCCAAGGAACGCCACCACCAGCGTCACCACCGCCGGGACACCGATCGCCCCCCACGCCACGTAGCTCTGGTTTTGTGTCAGATAAGCCACATGCCGGGTGTCGGACAAGCGGTACACGTGCCCCGACCGGGCGTCGTAGAGCGCGGGCGAGATCCTCTCCAGATGCAGGATCACCGCGACCCCGGCACCCCACAGAACGAGCACCAGGACCACCAGCGCGACAATCCTGGCGGCGGAAGGTCCCCGCGGGTTTTTATCTGGGTTGGGTGCGGGATCGTTGAGCGGGCCCAGACGCTCGCGAATTTCGGAGTCGGACAACATGGATGAAGACGACGCCTCTGATCATAACAACCGGGCCATCCAAACGGCTCGCCAGCCGTGCGCAGCATTTTTGCCTCGATGGCCAATCGTCACTGTCTCGATTACTGATTACTGATCGAGCGGCGGCGACGGAGTTGCATAGTACCCTGGGCGATACCGCAATGTATACGAGGAATTGGACTTGAGCGACACCTGAATCCGCCGGAAATCGGACTGCGTTCGCCGCTGCACGGGGTAATACCCGATCTGGTACTGGGTTCGGAGGTCTTCGGAGATCTTGCGGAACGCCTCGGAGATGTGCCCGTACTCCGCATAGAAGTGCTTACCGCCCGTCTCTTGGGACAGGGTGATCAGCGCGTGCTCCCCGCCCGTGTCCCGGCCCGCGTCGTTCATGATGGGCACGTCGATCAGCGAATAAACCATCGCCTCGCCCTTGATCGACTGTTCGAGCGCCTCCTGAAAGCCGACTCCCTG
>DASZYN010000844.1:0-2639 GCA_035545435.1 Acidobacteriaceae bacterium
GTGCTCTGCTGGGGAACGCTGAGCGGCACGTCGGGATCGGTCCGATTCGCTTCGACCGCGAGCACCTGAACCGGGACCGGATCGGAAAACCTGGCGTACGCGCCTTTCGGGCGGACGCGACTCCGGCGTGTCGCTAGTTTCGCCACCCAGTCCAGCAGCCGGCCGAGGGCCAGCGCGGGACTGACCACCTCTGCGTTCGAAAAATAGGCCGAGGGATCGCCCGCTTCGACGACCAGATCCACGACGAAGCCACCGCGGGTGGCACGATAGATTTCCAGTTGTGTGCCCTCGGGAATGACACACGCATCTGCGGTGTCGCCGCGCAGGCGAGCGGCGATTGTGCCGCCTCCACCGCCCCACTCCTCATCGACGACGGATTCAAAGAGCAGATCGCCACCTGTCCGGATTCCGGCCCTGTGCAGAGCGCAGACGACGGCCGCGTTGGCCACCAGCCCACCCTTCATGTCAAAGGAGCCGAGGCCGAGGACGCGTCCTGCCTCCACCCGTCCCGACCATGGAGAGCGCGTCCATGGGCGATTCCCCTGTGGAACGGTGTCCATGTGGGCGTTCAGCAAAAGGCTGCGGCCGCGGCCCGAACCCGAAAGCCGAACACTGAGATTGTGCCTCCCAGCGTACGATTTGTTGCGGCGAACCTGGGGGAACTTCGAGCGCAGGATGAAATCCGTGCTGTAGAGCTCCGCTCGGATTCCCTGTTCTCTGAAAAACTTCTGCAACACTCGCTGCGCCGGCGTTTCGTTGCCGCCGGCGAGAACCGCGACGCTGTTGGTCCGGACGAGTTCCTGAAGCAGGCGCCGGAGCCGCCCCACCAAAGGCCGAATCAGTCGCTGCGCATCGCGATTCGTGCGGCTCGTCATCTCGTTCGGTTTTTGGTTCGACCCGGATTTTCTCATGTAGTTGCTGAATTGTGGCCAGAGCCACGGCTCGCGAAATAAATCTCGATTTCCTCGAGCGTTTTTCCCTTCGTTTCCGGAATAAAGAAGGTCGCCGTCACGAAATAAATCACCGTGCAAGCAGACCAGAAGAGGAACATCGGCGCATAACCATAGCGGCCAACGACGGGCAGAAACAAAGCGGCGATTCCCGCGGAGACGCCCTGGTTCAGGAGCAGCGCGATGCCCATGCCGGTCGAGCGGATGCGCACCGGCATCAGCTCCGACAGGACAAGCCATACAACGACGCCCGGTCCTACGGCATAGGCGGCGATGAACAGGCCCATACACAACGCGATCCAGCCGCTGGTGGCAGAGCCCGGTATGGGCCCCACGGTCGCCTTCTGAATCGTGAGCCGGGCGCCTGCTTCGCTGGACTCGGCCCGAATCACAAGCACCGGATCGTGGTCCGATGTGGACACAGCGGCGAGCCGGTTGCCATTCCCGTATGAGTAGAGCACCGACAAGACCATCGGCCGGTCTTCCCCGCCCGAAATCAGCTGGTGAATGGGCAGCGAGATGGTGTCACCGGTGATGGCTGCGACTACCTTGTCTTTCACATCGACGCGCTGGCGTTCGACGCGCCAAAAGAGCAAGGCAGAGATGAACAATGCAACGACCACGCCGCCAGTTCCCAGCCGAAGCAGGAAACGCCGCCCCTTGCGATCCACGAGAGCCACAGCCACCAGGCTCATGATGAAATTCAGAAGCTTCACGCCAACATCGCCCTGCGTGGCGTGGGTTGCCGATAAACCGGCCTGCCTGAGGATGACGACAAGAAACTGCAGCACGGAATTGATGCCGGTGGTCTGATTGGCCGCCAGCACCACACAAGCCAGAACGAAGGGGACCACGTATTTGCGCTGCAGGAGGGATTCGCGATGGCCTCCTGCGCCGGCTGGCCGCGCTGCTTCGAGCACCACCGCCATCTCTTCCAGCTCGCGATTGGCTTCGTCTTCGGGCAGCGAGCGCAACAGGGCACGATGGGCCTCCTGTGTGCGGCCTTTGCGACGCAGCCAGCGCGGCGACTCACTGAGCAGGAAAGCGCCGAGGAAGAACACCGCTCCCGGATAGACGACCGTGAGAAACATGTTGCGCCACGCATGATTTTCGGCGGCGCGCACAAGAACGGCGTTGCCGCCGGCGAGCGCGATCGCGTGCTCCGCCTGGCGGGTGAAATAGAAGCCGACCAGCGCGGCGACGACAATGCCGAAAGTGAGCATCACCTGAAAGACGGCAGTCCCGCGCCCGCGGGTTTTGGGCGCCAGACACTCGGCCAGGTACAGAGGCACCACGACGGCGATGACGCCGCCGCTCATCCCCTGGAGCAGACGCCCGATCAGCAGCGATACAAAGCTCTGCGAGAGAACGATAATGCCGACGCTGGCGACAAACATGAGGCCGCTGACGATCATCATGCGTTTGCGGCCGAACCACTCCGCCAGCACGCCGGCCACCGGCGAGGACACCATGCTCCCGCCCAGCACCGCCGCGACGATGATCGAGGTTTGGCCCAGGGTGAGATCGACCGTCCTGCTCAGGTAGAGCAGCGCGGCAGCGATGATGCCGATATCGATGCCGTACAGAAGGCCGCCAAGCCCGGCGATTAACGTGAGGTACCGGTTATAGAAATTTCGTGACATAGGCGCGCAAACAGGAACATGTCGCCGTGCCTTGCCGCAGGATGGA
>DASZYN010000845.1:0-6044 GCA_035545435.1 Acidobacteriaceae bacterium
CATTGGCAACGCGAGTGAGCAGGCAAAGCAGTTCTGGTCCGGCCGGACCGGCGCCCAGAAGGGATTCCTTGTGGGCGGCGGCGCAGCGACCCTCCTGCTCATGGTCCTCTTCGTGCGCATGATCGGTACGCCGGATTACAAGCCGTTATTTACGGATCTGGAACCGTCCGATGCGCAAACCCTCAGCGCGCAACTCCAGGCACAGGGCATTCCCCATCAGACGAGCCCCGACGGCAAGACCATCAGCGTTCCTGCCGACAAGCTGGACGCGGCGCGTATGCAGACCGCGGCCCAGGGCCAGCCCCACAGCGGACGTATGGGTTTCGAACTGTTCGACAAGATGTCGTGGGGTCAGACGGAGTTCGACGAGAAAGTCACCTACCAGCGGGCGCTTGAGGGCGAGTTGGAGAAGTCGATCGGGACACTCGCTGACGTGGAGAGCGCGCGCGTGCACCTGGTGATGCCGTCGGACTCCGTTTTCATCGATCGCCAGCGGGGCGCAAAAGCTTCGGTGATCCTGAAGTTGCGACGCGGTGGGCTGTCCAAAGGCGCAGTGATGGCAATCTCGCGGCTGGTTGCTGGTGCGGTCGACGGTCTCTCTCCGGAGGATGTTTCTATCATTGACGCGGACTCGGCACGCGCCCTGGGGCTCGCGCACGCCGGTCCGGAAAACAGCGACGGCGAAGGGTCCTCACTCAGCGACCGTCTGATCAGCACGCTTGAGCCCATCGTGGGAGCGAACAAGATTCGCGCCAGCGTCAACGTCAACTATGACCAGGGCACCACAGACGAGAGCCAGGAAAAATACGATCCGGCAGTCAGCGTGTTGTTGACCGACCAGAAGTCGGAAGACCAGGCAGGAGGTAGTGCGATTCCGGCGGGTGTTCCGGGAACATCGAGCAACATTCCGAAACCTAATGCGGACAAGAATCCACCACAGCCTGTGTCGACGCAGAGTTCGAAGACCGAAAGTGCTACCTACGGCGTGAACAAGACCATCACGCACACCATAACTCCGGCAGGCCGCGTGGCTCGTATCACCGCGGCGATCCTGGTGGATGACGAAACGGTAAAAACCGTCACCAAAGGCAAAGTCTCCTGGACGCGTAAGAAGCGTTCGCAGGAAGAGCTGGATAAGATTCGCGACCTGGCACAAGCGGCGATTGGGTTCGATGCAAAGCGCGGCGACACCATCACCGTGGAGAACATGCCGTTCGATACCGATGAAGCGAATATCGATGTACCGTCTCCAACCTGGACGATGCAGGTGCAAAAGACGGTGACGGACTATTCGCCAATCCTGCGTCCCGTAGCCTTGCTCGGCCTGTTTATCCTGGCGTGGCTGTTCATTCTTCGGCCTGTCCAGAAGCATGTGCTGAGCACGCCGCGGTTGGCCGCACCCGCAGAAGCAGCCCTGCCCGCATCGCAGTCGCACGTGCTCTCGGCAACGGTGACGCACGAACTCGGTGCGGGGACCGCACGCGCTGCCCAGCTCAAGGAGCAAACGGTGGAACTCATCCGGCAGAAGCCAGTCCACACCGCCCGGGCGGTCCAGGCATGGTTGCGTGAGGAGCCGTCGTGAGCGCAACCGAAATCGCATTTACGGGCACGCGCAAGGCCGCAATCCTCCTTTCTCTGCTGGGAGAAGACGCGGCGGCGCCGATCCTGCGAAACCTTCCCGATGAGGACCTGGAGCGAATCACCGAAGAGGTGAGCAACCTCGGCCATGTCCCTCTGGAGGTCACGCTGCAGGTTCTCGAGGAATACAACCAGATGATGACCGCCCAGGAGTTCATCGCCGTCGGCGGTCAGGATGTGGCGGTTCGCCTGCTGGCGAAGGCGTTCGGAGAAAACGGAGCCAAAGATCTCGTGGAACGCCTGGGACGCCAGGAGGAACGCAGATCGCTGCGTCCGGAAACTCTTAGGAAGGCCGATCCGCAGCAGTTGGCGCGATTCCTGGCAGGGGAACACTCGCAAACCAAGGCATTGGTTCTCAGCCATCTTGAAACCAAGCAGGCCTCCGCGCTGCTCATGAAGATGGAGCCCGAGACCCGGGCTGACTGCGTACGTCGCCTGGCGAATCTTGGACAGTTTTCTCCCGAGGTAGCGTCGAAGGTGGCGACGGTGCTGAACCGCCGGCTGCGCTCGGCAGGCGATCAGACAAAAAAGACCGATGCCGGACCACGCAGTATCGCCGATCTGATGAACCGCATGGATCCGGCGACCTCGAAGGAGATTCTTGACAATATCGAACGTGAAGAACCAAAGCTGGCGATCGCGATCCGCGACCTCATGTTTACCTTCGATAACTTCCTCGAAGTGCCCGAGCAGGAAATGCGTGAACTCATGAACGCGATCGACAAGAACACATTGATGATTGCGCTGAAGGGCGCCGGCGAAGACCTGCGCAGCCACTTTTATCGCACCATGTCGTCGCGTGCCGTCGAGATGATGAAGGAGGACTCCGAAGTGATGGGTCCGGTGCGGAGCAAGGACGTTGCCAAAGCGCAGGCCGAGATCGTCTCGATCGCACGCAAGCTGGAAGCCGAAGGGAAGATCGTGTTGAAGAGCCAGGGAGAAGACGAGTATGTCCTCTGACATCGGCAGCATTTACGACGTTGTCGCGTCGCTGCAGTATCGGGATATCGCCGGCCGTCCAGCGAACGAAGGCATTCATCCCATGGAGATGAATGACCGGCCGAGCCATGGAGGACGGGGCACCGCCGATAAGAATCGGTCCGAAGCGGAGCTGGTGGCGAGGATCGCGAAAGAACGGGCGGAGGCTGCGGCTCAGACCGAAGCGAGGCTGCGCCAGGAGATGGAACAGAAGCTGCAGACGGCGCAGATGGCGATTGCGAAGAGCGTTCAGGAATTCGCCCAGCAGCGCAACGATTACTTCACAAAGGTAGAAGCTGAAATCGTGCAGCTGTCGCTTTCGATCGCCGCAAAGATCCTGCATCGCGAGGCGCAGGTGGATCCGATGCTGGTTGCGACGCTGGTGAGGATGGCCGCGGAACGAATGCGGGATCAGTCGGCGGTTACGATTCGGGTTGCGACGGGCCGCGCCGCGAGCTGGGCACAATATTTTTCCGGCAGGCCAAATCTGGATCATGTGCAGATCCTTGAGGATGCTCAGCTCGGCCCCGACGACTGTTTATTGCAGACAGAGCTCGGATCGGCAAACTTCAGTTTGGACGCGCAGTTGAAGGAGGTGGAGCAGGGCTTCTTTGACCTTCTCGCACTGAGGCCCTCCGCCCGATGAGCCGACCGATTCTGGCCCCTTATCTCCATCATCTGCAGGCAGGCTCGACGCTGCGTTGGACCGGACGCATCAATCAGGTAGTCGGGAATCTGGTCGAATCGAATGGACCCTTCTGCTCTGTGGGCGAGTCATGCGAGATTCGCAGTGAAAGCGGAGCAGCCTATGCCGGCGAGATTATCGGTTTCCGCGGATCGACGATGCTGTCGATGGCAGCCGATCAGCCGCGCGGCATCCGCTTCGGCGACAAGATTGTCACATGGGGCGCGCGTCCTTCGATTCGTGTGGGTCCGGACCTGCTCGGCCGCGTCATCGACACTACCGGCAATCCGCTGGACGGCAAGGGCGACTATCGAGCCGTACATTCGGTCACCATCGACGGCTCCGCGCCATTGCCGCTTGACCGTGTGCCGATCCGCGAGCCACTGAGCTGCGGGATCCGCGCCATCGATGGATTTCTGACCTGTGGACGTGGGCAAAGAATTGGGATTTTCGGCGGGAGCGGCGTGGGCAAGAGCACGCTGATTGGCATGATGGCCCGCGGAACCGCAGCGGACCTGACCATCCTTGCGCTGGTGGGCGAACGCGGACGTGAAGTCGGCGAGTTCCTCGAGGTTTTAGGCGAAGAGGGCTTACGACGCGCGGTAGTGGTCGCCTCGACTTCGGATCAGTCGCCGCTGCTGCGGCTGCGTGCCGCGCTTGCGGCCACTGCGGTTGCGGAGTACTTCGCAAGCCTCGGCAAGAATGTACTGCTGATCGTCGATTCGCTGACGCGTTTCGCCATGGCGCAGCGCGAAATCGGCCTGGCGGCCGGCGAACCACCGACCGCAAAAGGCTATACCCCTTCCGTGCTGAACATGCTGGCGCGTCTGACGGAGCGGGCAGGGAATTTTTCCGAGGGCAGCATCACGGCCTTCTACACCGTACTGATGGAAGGCGACGATCAACAGGATCCTGTCGTCGATACAGTACGATCGCTGCTGGACGGCCACGTCGTACTGGACAGGAATCTCGCTCTGCACAGTCACTATCCGCCGATTTCTGTTTTGGAAAGCCTGAGCCGGCTCATGTCCAGCCTCGTAAGTGACCAACAGCTGGCGAAAACCAACGCGCTGCGACTGCTGATGGCGGCTTACGCGCGCTCCGAGGATCTGATCCGCATCGGGGCCTATCAGAAGGGTACCGATCCGGTGCTCGACAGCGCGATCACCAACTTGCCGGTGCTGAATGCGTTTCTCCAGCAAAAGCCGCATGACCTCGGAGACCTGAAAAGCACCGTCGATCGACTGATGGCGTTGCCGTCCTGATCATGGCATTTCGATTCACTCTGGCGTCTGTCTTAGGGGTTCGCGAAAGCCTCGAGCGCCTCGAAGAACTGGCCCTGGCGAGAATCCAGCTGGAGATGGCGCGCGTCCGGCATGAGATCGAAAAGACGAATGCAGATCTGGCCGAGGCGCAGCGGGTTCGCGAAGAATCTATGCGCAAGCCGATTCCGGCAGCCCAGTTGCAGTCGATGTTGCACGCGGCTGATGCAGCCGCTGAACGGAAGGCGAAGCTGATTGAATCGCTCGTCCTTCTCGAGAAGCAGCGCGGTGAACAGATGCGCGCATATCAGGCTGCGAGGCGCGGGCGCCAGGTGCTCAGCGATCTGCGCGAGCAGCACCTGGAAGCCTGGGAGCAGGAACAGGCTCGAACCCAGCAGAAGGTTCTCGACGATATTTTCGCTTCGCGTAACCAGCGCAATTAGTTCCTGTCATCCCTCTGCAGACGCGGTCTCAACCGAGACCGCGTTTTGCCTTTTTGCCCCTTGCTCTGCCCATTGGCCTCCACTCGGCAAACGTTGCCCAGCCGACGCGGCAAGCGTTGCCGGGAATGACTGCCGCAGAGCAGAGTGACTGTGGTTTGTTGCCCTCAAGTCCTCTCAAATCAGAGCTGATATCCCGCGCGGGCCGTTGGGCCAGGCGGCCCGATCGTGGCGACCGGCTTGCATAAATAGCGGCGTGCGAATTGCCCTGCCAGCGATGACGAACGGCATGACCAACCCGCTGCTGACCAACACGCAGTCGACGATTGCTCCGGGATTTCTCTCCGTGCTCTCGACGGCTGCACTGCCGGCACCGGTCGCGTGCGTCTCCGCCGGCGCAGGCAAGCAGACCGATTCGGGCGCACAAAGTCCACGGCCTAATCCTTCCGCGGCGACACCACAGTCCGGTGCCAATGCGCAGAATGCGAACGCAGGTACGGCCGCGTCTTTTCCCCTTCCCGCGGTCACAGACCCTACAGGCCCTACCCTCGCGACGGTCCATGCAGTTCGGTCAGGGATCAGTGAGGCGACACCCCTGTCGGCACAGCAGAAGCGAACCGATGACGCAAAACCAGTCTCCACAGTGAAGACAGCGACTCCTGATATTGGGGTGCCAGTTCCGGTGCAACCGGTCGCAGTCGATGTCGTTGCAATGGCTGGCCCGAGTGCAGGAAAGTCAGTCACTTCGCTTTCGCCCGTGGATACCGGGGCTGCCGTCGTTCGAGCCGAAGTTCCAGCCTTTGCGAATGCGCGTGAAGCGTCGGCAGGGACCACCGCTGGCGGTCAGCGATTGGTTACGAGCAACACTGCGGCGAGTGAAATGCCCTCTCAGTTGTCGGCACCCGTAACGACGAGCAGTGCGGATCTGCGGCAGGGTCAATTCACCGGGAATTTCCGGCCATCGATTCCCACTGAGCAGGAATCAGCCTCTGTCTCTTCCATACCCCAATTGACGATTGCGCCGGCGATGAACACCGTTGG
>DASZYN010000846.1:0-19833 GCA_035545435.1 Acidobacteriaceae bacterium
GGGTACAGCCCAGGGTTCGACATTCGCCGTTCCGCGCTCCGAGAATCACGTCGCCCGCCAGCGCACCAATCCCGCAACACGGTACAGCGGGCCATCCCGCGCGAAGAAAATGGGACGCATGGACCCCCTCCATAGCAAGCACGGACCGACCCGCTGGGATGCAGTGAGCCTCGGCGAAGTCATGCTCCGCCTCGACCCCGGCGAAGGACGCATCCACACCACGCGCAATTTCAGCGTGTGGGAAGGCGGCGGCGAGTACAACGTCGCGCGCGGCCTCCGCCGCTGCTTTGGGCTGAGAACGGCCATCGTGACGGCTCTCGCCGACAACCCGGTCGGCCGCCTCGTCGAAGACCTCATGCTTCAGGGCGGCGTCGACACATCTCTGCTCCGCTGGACACCTTACGACGGCGTCGGACGCACCGTGCGCAATGGCGTCAACTTCGTCGAGCGGGGCTTTGGAGTGCGCGCCGCCGCTGGCTGCTCCGATCGCGGCCACACCGCCATCGCTCACACCGCGCGCGAAAGCTGGAACTGGGAAGAAACCTTTGGACCCGGCCGAGCTGGGGAAACCGGGGGCGCGCGCTGGTTTCACACCGGCGGTATCTTCGCGGCGCTTTCGGAATCAACCCCAGCCGTTGCCGAGGCCGCTATGGATGCGGCTCGAAAATTCGGCACGCCCATCTCCTACGACCTGAATTTCCGTGACTCGCTTTGGAAGAGCATCGGCGGCAAGGCGAAGGCGCAGGAAGTGAATCGCGAGCTGGTGCGCAAAGTCGACGTTCTGCTCGGCAACGAAGAGGACTTCTCGGCGATGCTGGGCATCGCGCTGAAAGGCGTCACCGAAGAGTTCGCAGAACTGCACCCGGAGAGCTATGAGCAGATGCTGCGCGATGTCGCAGCGGCGTATCCCAACCTCAAGGTCGTAGCCACCACCCTGCGGACCGCACACACAGCAACGCGCAATGCCTGGGGCGCGATGGCGCTGGCCGAGGACAAGATCGCGCACATCCCACAGACCGATGTCGAAATCCTCGACCGCGTCGGCGGCGGCGACTCGTTTGCCTCAGGACTGATCTACGGCTTGCTGAGCGGCAAGCCGCTGGAGTGGGCCGTACGCTGCGGCGTCGCGCATGGAGCGCTGGCCATGACCACCCCCGGCGATACCAGCATGGCGACTCTAGCCGAAGTGGAGCGCGTGATGAAAGGCGGCTCGGCCCGCATTGCCAGGTAGCCGCGACCCCAGGAGAGATCGCAGTGAATTCGACGGAAACAAAACAATGGATTGAACAGCTCGGCATCATGCCAGTACTCCGTGCGCGGTCCGCCAAAGAAGGCCACGCCCTGGTCGAGGCCCTGATGGCAGGCGGCATCACGGTCATGGAAGTCACGATGACCGTGCCCGGCGCCGTGGGCCTGTTGCGCGAGCTCCGAAAGCAACACGGCGACAAGCTTCTCCTCGGCTCGGGCACCGTCACCGACGCAGCTCAGGCAGAAGAGACCATCGACTCCGGCGCTGAGTTCGTCGTCAGCCCCAGCTTTCATTCCGACGTGGTAGCGAAGACGAAGCTGATGGGGAAAGTGTCCATCCCCGGATCGTTGACGCCCACCGAAGTGATCACTGCGTGGCGCGCCGGCGCCGACTACGTCAAGATCTTTCCCTGCTCCGCGGTTGGCGGCGCTCCTTACCTCAAAGCGTTGCTGGCGCCGTTTCCGGAGCTGCAACTGATCCCTACCGGCGGAGTGACTCTGCACACCGCAGTGGACTTTCTGAAGGCCGGCGCGCGTGCCCTTGGCGTGGGAACCGACCTCGTGAATCCCAAAGCGATCGAAGAGGGAAACCCAGGCAAGGTCACCGAAACAGCGCGCGCCTATCTGGATATCGTGGCGAAGTTTCGTTCCTCGCAGAGGTGATGCGGCCCATCGCAGTTCCCATGACTCGATACAATGGCCGCCATGGCTCAGAAGAAAACTGCGAAGAAAGGCACGAAAAAGTCCCCCAGGCGCCCGACGGCAAAAGAGATCGCAAAGCGGCCCCCGCGCAAAGGCGTGGCCGGCGTCAAGGGTGACAAAGGCCTCGAGCTCGATCCGAAGCGCATCGAGGATCTGCTCCGCCGTCTGCAGGCTGCTTACCCCAACGCGGAGTGCGCCCTCCGCCACCGCAACGCCTGGGAGCTTCTGGTCGCCACCATCCTCTCAGCCCAGTGCACCGATGCGCGCGTCAACATGGTCACGCCGGAGTTGTTCCGCAAGTTTCCCACCCCCCAGGCCTTCGCCCAGGCCTCGCTGCCCGCCATCGAAGAGGAGATTCGCTCGACGGGCTTCTATCACAACAAGGCGAAGTCCATCTCCGGCGCGGCGAAGAAGCTGATCAGCGATTTCGGCGGCAAGGTTCCCGAAACGATGGCGGAGTTGCTGACCCTGCCCGGCGTCGCGCGCAAAACCGGCAACGTCGTCCTCGGCGTCGCTTTCGGCAAGGCGGAAGGTGTCGTGGTCGACACCCACGTGCTACGCCTCTCCCACCGCCTCGGCCTCACTCGCGCCGAGGATCCAAAGCGAGTCGAAGAGGACCTCATGCGAATCATCCCGCGCGACCACTGGATCGCCTTCTCTCACGAGATGATCCACCACGGCCGCCAGATCTGCATCGCGCGCAAGCCCCGCTGCATCGACTGCCCGCTCGAGAAGCTCTGCAATGCGCCCGATAAAACCTGGAGCAGCCATTAATTTGCTGGCGAGGCCGTGAGGCAGCGGCTCACAGGAAATCGGTTTTGCGCGACTGGACGAAGAATGCCGTCCCCAGCAGAAGCGGCACCATCAGCAGTTCGGCAATCAGAACCGTCCACGCCGTCGGTGTCCAGCGGACCTGCATACCCCACATATAGGCAGAAATGCCGCGCAGATGAGCGAAAGCGTACCCGAGGCCGTTGATGCCGAGGCTGGAGCAGAAAATCCCGACCGTGGCCCACGCCTGCGATTCAGTGATGACTCCCGCGACCACGATCAGGCAGGTGGTAATCAGCATCTCCACCGCCATAATCGCTGTGAACGGAATAAGACCATGGGTTGCCCCGGGAAGACAGAGCACCCCAATCGCTCCTGCAGTAAGTGCCAGCCAGGGAATGATGAAGATGATGAGATTGGCGAGCAGCTTGGCGGCCGTGTATTCGCGCCAGGAGACGGGGAGGCTCATGATAAACGCCAGTGTTTGCTCCTTGCGCTCGTTGACGGTTGTAACCATCGCCAGTTGCGCGCCCACTCCCACGATGACCATGCACAGAAGAATGATGCAGAGCATAAAGGCGACCTGTTTTCCCGTGAGCACGATGGCAAGCGATGCCAGCCCGGCGGGGATGGAACCGAAGATCATCCAGCGGTTGAGATACCAGTCCTTGAGGATGAGGCGGCGGACCATCGCATAGTTGGTGCGCGTGCGTTTCATGCGAGTTGAAGTTCCCTTCTGCTCTGAACATTGGCGACGAAGATCTCCTCCAGAGTCATCGGATCGACGGATTGCACCGTAGCCCCGCGATCCTGACACATCGATATCACTGCAGGATCGAACTGGCTCGTGGTTAGTACGGGTAACCGGTCCGATCCGCCGACCTCGACGACTCCCGGGAGCTGCGGCAGAGCGGTACCCGGTGAAACCACCAGACGGACCCGCCGCCAGCGATCGAGCAGATCCTCTTTCTCCTCCACAGCAATGAGCCGTCCCCTATCGATGAACGCGATGCGATCCGATATCTGTTCGACCTCGAGTGTGTTATGGGAAGAGAACAGGATCGTGCGCCCCTCATCCGTGAGCACGGCCATCAGTTCCCCGAGAACCTCCCGCCGAGCCACCGGATCCAGCCCGGTTGTGGGTTCGTCGAGAATCAGCAGTCGCGGCTGACGCGCCAGAGCAAGAAGCAGAGCCGCCTTGACGCGCTGCCCGTGGGAGAGCCCCTTGATCTTCTGCTCTGCTTTCAAATCGAACCGCCGCAACAGCGTCTCCGCATAAGCCTGGTTCCAGCGCGGAAAGATCGACGACACGAAATTCATGTGCCAGGCGAGCGTCGGTGCGCCGTAAAGCCGCATATCTTCCGACACAAACCCAATCTCGAGTCTCGCCGCAGTCTGTTCGGCGGGCATCGCATGCCCGAGCACGCGCACCGTTCCGCTGTCCTGGCGCACCAGCCCCATCAGAATCCGAATCGTTGTGGACTTGCCTGCGCCGTTGGCTCCGATAAATCCGAGAATGCTTCCCTGCGGCAAGTCCAGGCTGATGTTGTCGAGCTGGAAGTGCGGGTAACGCTTGCTTACCCCTTCCATACAGACACTAAGGTTGTTCATGAGGACTCCTTCGGGGACTTCGGAAAGACGCCCGATCGTCATCGACCTCGTCCAGAGCTTTGCGCAGGCGCGACACAATTTCGCGCTCGCTCATGCCAAGCGTCGATCCCAGCCGTGCAGCTTCTTCCAAATGGCCTGCCATCTTTTCCTCATACAGGTGCGGACCGATCCCAACATCTGGCGCCACAAATGAGCCCTTGCCCTGCTGGGTTACGATCACGCCTTCCCGTTCCAGCTCGAGGTACGCGCGCTTCACCGTGATCAGGCTCACCCGCAGGTCGGCCGCCAGCTGCCGAATCGACGGAATCTCGTCGCCGGCCTTCCACTCTTCAACCGCGATCTTTTGTTTGATCTGCTCCACGATCTGCTGATACAGCGGTCCGCCGGTTTGCGAAAGAATCATGCTGGAGGCGCCGCTGTGCATATTGAATATACTGAGTATATACAGACACTCTACGTCGTCAACAGGAAAAACTAGGTCACCACTGCTAACGCCGGGAACGTGCCGCGCAATGCTAGACTGCCGTCGGTCGTGGTTCGGCTGCGCAGCAGCCGCGGCCAGTCAGCTTCCGGAGGCTGGACATGTCTTTTACCCGCAGACGATTCCTTCAAAACGCAGGAGCCGCAGCTCTCGCGTCCCGCGCCCGCTGGGCGCGCGCAGCATTCGTTCCTCCCTCCGATCGCATCACCGTCGGCGTGATCGGCTGGGGCATGATTGGCCCCACCAATGCCAAAGCCTTCCTCACCATGAACGACTGCCAGGTCGTGGCCGCCTGCGACCTCGATCCGGCTCGCCTGCAGATGGCGCTCGACACCATCAACGGCGCCTACGGCAATAAGGACTGCAAGGGCTACAAGGACTATCGCGAGGTCCTCGCCCGCACCGACATCGACGCTGTCATGATCGCCGTGCCCGACCAGTCGCACGCCATTATGGCCACCGAGGCCGCGCGGGCAAAGAAAGATATCTACGGCGAAAAGCCGCTGGCCCGCACCATCTTCGAGCAGCAGGCGATCGTCCGCGCCGTCGAGAAGAACAACGTCATCTGGCAGACCGGCTCGTGGCAGCGTTCGCTTCCCACTTTCCACAAAGCCGCGGAGATCGTCCGCAACGGTCTCATCGGCGACGTCACGCACGTCGAAGTCGGCCTGCCCGGCGGCCATCACGATTTTCCTCACACTCTTCCCGCTCTCATGGAGAAGCTCGCCTCCCTGCCCAACAAGCCGGAGAGCCCCGCACAGATTGTCCCAGGCACTCCCGCCTGGGATCTCGCTGTCTCCGATCCGCCTGCCGACTTCGACTACGACACCTGGCTCGGCCCCTCGAAGAAAGAGCCCTACATCGCCGTGCGCGTCTTCCAGAACTGGCGCTGGAACTACAACACCGGCGGCGGGCAGCTCATGGACTGGATCGGCCACCATGGCGACATCGCACACTGGGGTCTCGGATTCGACCACACCGGTCCTTCCGTTGTCGAAGGTCATGCCGAATTTCCACCCGAAAACGCCGTCTGGAACACGGCTACGAAATTCACCATCGAGTGCCTCTACAAAAAGGAAGTCACCGGCTATCCCAACGATGTGACTATGACCATCGCCGGCGGCTCCCCTGCCCTTTCGATGGGCACGAAATGGATCGGCAAGAATGGCTGGGTGTGGGTCGACCGCAGCGGATTCGACGCCTCGAATCCCGAATGGGTAAAAGAAGAATCGCTTCCCGACTCCGAGCGCAAAATTCAGCTCATCGTCTCGCAGGAGCATCGTCGCAACTTCCTCGACAGCGTGCGTTCGCGCAAACCCACCATCACCCCTGTCCAAACGGCCCATCACTCCACAATCCCCGGCCATCTCGGCCTCATCTCCATGCTCACCGGCCGAAAAATCGAATGGGACGTGAAGAACGAAACCATCCTCAACGACCCCGGAGCGAGCGGGTTGCTTACCCGGCCCTATCGCGAACCATGGAAGCTGGCATAGCGCAGCGCACGCCTCCGGCGAACGCGGTCTCGCCCAAATGCATCTCCTCAAGAGACGACACGAGGAGATGCCATGCGCGAATCGACGAACGGGCACGAAGAAAAGCATGTTTTGCGGGGAATACTCGCCGGGGCCGGAGCCGGCCTTGCGGCATCCTGGGTCATGAACCTCTTCATGACCGGCCCCGGCCAAAAACTGACTGAGTCGCTGAAATCCGATGAGGAAAAGATTCAGGAGAACATCGATCGCCTGACGCAGCAGCAGCAGGATCGCACCGGTGAGGCAAAAGAAGACGCCACCATGAAGGCCGCCGATGCCATCGTCAGCACAACCACGGGCGGTCGTCATCTTTCTTTCGAAGCCAGACAAAAAGCAGGTCCTGTGGTCCATTACGCCTTTGGAGCCGTCATGGGCGGCCTTTACGGCGGCCTCGCGGAATACTCCAAAACCGTGCAAACGGGCTTCGGCACGGCCTTCGGGGGCGTACTGTTCGCGGGCGCCGACCTCGTTGCAGTTCCCGGTTTGCGTCTTTCCCCGCCGCTCTCGCAAACTCAGCCGAAGTCTCTTGCCAACCCGCTGGCGGCGCACCTGGTGTACGGCGCCGCGACCGAGATTTTGCGCAGAGCCTTCCGAGCAGTCCTTTAATCGGTTCCGCTGCCGGCCTTAGCCATCACTCGTCGGCGGGCGCGACCTTATAATCAGCAGTGGTGTGGGCACACGTAAGAGTTCGCGGAATCGCCGCATTCCTTCTGTTCGCGGTCCTGGCATGGGCGGGCTTTGCCTCGGCGCAGGAAGCCTCCGAGACCAAGCCCGCGGAACCCGCTGAAACGCACGGGCGGCTCGTTCTGGTGCTGCCTTTCGAAAACCGTACCGGCGACAAGAGCCTTGACTGGATGGGCTCGGCCTTCCCCGACGTTATCAATCGCCGCCTCGGCTCCGCCGGCTTTCTCACGATTCGCCGCAGCGATCGCATCTACGCCTTTGATCACCTTGGCTTGCCGACCGATTTGCAGCCGACGCGTGCCACCGCCATTCGGATCGCGCAAACGCTCGACGCTGACTATGTGGTGTTTGGGCACTTTGACAAGGGTGCCGATGCCACTTCGAATCAGATTGCCGCCGAGACCCTCACTCTCGATGTCTCCTCCCTTCGCCTCAGCCCGCCCATTGAACAGCCCGGCGATGCCGAACACCTGCTTCAGATGATCAACAGTCTGGCCTGGAAAGTGGCACGCCAGCTGGATCCAACGCTTAGCGTCGACGAACAGACCTTCATCGCTGCCGACAAGAATTTGCATACCGACGCCTTTCGCGACTACATCCAGGGAGTCGTGGCCGTGGATGCCAAAGAGGGCATCAGTCACCTTCGCAACGCACTCAGGCTCGATCCTGGCTATGCGCCAGCATGGCTGGCACTCGGTCGCGCTTACTTTGCCGATGAAGATTACGACGATGCCGCTACGGCCCTCGGCCATCTGCCGGCCGACGATCCCAACGCGCTCGAAGCTGACTTCTATCGGGGCCTGGCGTTTTTCTTCATCGGCAACTATCGCGAAGCCGAGGATGCATTCGCCTTTGTCAGCACGCGCCTCCCGCTCCCTGAAGTCGTCAACAATCAGGGCGTAGCCGCCAGCCGGCGCGGGAAAGACAGCGGCGCGCTTTTTGAGCAAGCCATCGCCTCCGATCCGCGCGATCCCGATTATCACTTCAACCTCGCCATCGCTCTGGCTCATCGCAATGACACCGCCGGAGCGTTGAAGGAGCTGCAGGAAGTGCTGAACCTTCGCCCCGGAGACAGCGAGGCGCAGTCTTTCGCCAACCAGCTGAAGAGTCCCGCGGGCACCGGGCCTAACCCGGATCCAGGGCACGCCGTCTCCGATGCCCAGGGCCCCCTCACGCGCATCAAGCGAGGCTACAGCGAGGCCGGCTTCCGCCAAGCCGCCTTCGAACTGGAACAGTTGCAGCAGACGCAGCTGGCTTCCCTTTCGCCGCCCGACCGCGCTGCGCAGCTCATCAAAGCCGGCGATCAATTCTTCCAGAGAGGACTGGTCCTCGAGGCCGAACGGGAGTATCGTGAGGCTCTGAAGGCGGATGCGCAGTCGGCCCTGGCCCATGCAGGCCTGGCGGCGGTTAAAGAGCGCGACGGCGAGTCCGAGGCTGCCCGGCAGGAAGCGCATGCGTCGATCCAGCTGGCGCCCAATGTGCCGGCTTACCTGGTACTGGCGCGGCTCGACCTGCAGGTGAATCAGCTCAGTGCCGCCGCCACGGATGTCAGCGAGGCCCTGCGCGTGGATCCGGAGAGCGCCAGCGCGAAAGGCATGAAGCTGGCGTTGGAACGGCGAGGTCAGACATTGCCATGAGACTGGCGGCTCACCACGATCGTCACGGAAGCCACGGGCTCCTGTTCCTGTTGATGCTCCTCCTGCTCTTCCTGTTCTGCGTCCTTGGACCCTGCACCGCGCGGGTGGCAGCGCAGACTCCTCAGGTCGTCGTCCTCCACCTCGACGACACGATTCAGCCCATCAGCGCCGACTATCTCAAGCGGGGCATCGATCGCGCCGCCGAAATTCACGCCCAGGCTCTGCTCGTTGAACTCAACACCCCCGGCGGTCTGCTCGATTCCACGCGCAGCATGGTCGGCGACATCCTTAACTCCCCATCGCCCGTTATCTTTTTCGTCGCGCCGGCAGGCAGCCGTGCCGGTTCGGCCGGCTTCTTCCTCATGGAATCTGCGGATATCGCCGCCATGGCCCCCGGCACCAATGCCGGCGCCGCTCATCCCGTCGTCGAACTGGGCAAGATCGACGACACGATGAAGCAGAAGATTCTCAATGACACCCTTGCCTTCCTGCGTTCCTATGTCTCGAAACGCGGGCGCAATGTCGATGCGGCTCAGGATGCGGTGCAGAACTCGAAATCCTACACCGACCAGGAAGCGCAACAGCTCCATCTCATCGACGCCGTGGCGCCCGATGACCGCGCGCTGCTCGATACCATCGACGGACGTCAGGTCAAGCGCTTCAATGGAATGACACAGACGCTGCACACGCGCGGAGCCAACCTCATCGCCGTTGGGCCCACTCTGCGTGAAGAGATTATGGATCGCCTCATGGATCCAAACCTCGCCGTGCTCATCCTGCTCGCCGGTGCGCTCCTCATCTACATGGAGTTCAATACGCCCGGAACCATCATTCCCGGCGCGCTCGGATCCCTGCTCGTCCTGCTCGCGCTGTTCTCCCTCAACCTGCTTCCGGTGCGCTATACATCGCTGGCGCTCATCGTCGGCGCCCTCATCCTCATGGTGCTCGAGGCGAAATTTCCCAGCCACGGCATTCTCGCGGCCACCGGCACGATCGCACTGATTCTGGGAACGCTCACCCTCGTCGCCGGCCCCATTCCGGAAATGCGCGTGCAGTGGGCCACTGCCATCGCCACCGGCGTTGCCTTTGGCCTCATCACGACATTCCTTGTCCGCATCGCCTGGCGCGCCCGGCAAAACAAGGTCATGATTGGGCCCGAAGCCCTGATCGGCTCGGTCGGCGTCGCTCAGGAACCGCTCGCGCCACGCGGCCAAATCCTCGTCCACGGCGAACTCTGGCTCGCAGAATCGCAGCAGGATCCCATCGCCCCCGGAGAATCCGTTCGCGTTCGCGCTGTCGATGGACTCAGGTTGTTAGTGGAGCGAGTGCAGCAGACTGTCTCTGCCGGAGCACCACACTAAAGCCTCTTCCCGGCCAACGAAGTATTTCTGCAACCCTCGAAACCGACGGTCTCAGTACTGGTGGGCGTGTTCGCCTGCTGCCTCGCCGGATTCCTGCTCATCTTCCCGATCACGGTGCCGGATCGCACCGCCGCGCCGTCTCAAAATCCGTTCTTCGCCACAGATTGCGCACTGCCATGGATACCTTCCGAGCAACGGCAGAATGCTCTCGCGCCAGAATCCGCGGCGCGCTATCCGAGCCATTTCTCGTTGCCCGCACTTCGGGCATTTCAACTTCATTTTGGTCCTGTGTCCCAAAGATCGCGGCGGCGTCAACTCAGCTCCTGTCCCTCTTTGTGTGCCCAACCGGTTGTGTCAGACCCATGCATCCGCAAGCGCGGGCCAAAGGAGTTTGGCTCCAGTAACTTTTATGAAACTGAAGGGTAACAGGTTGCCTCGTGGATCTATCGGGAATCTCCATCTTTTCAATCACCTGCAAGTTACTAAAGTTGTCCCGTTGTAGTGCACCCAAAGTTCCCTGGTTAAACTAAGAGCAATGATTCCCACCCTCGAATGGACCCCGGAAGGCGTCCGCTTCCTCGACCAGACGAAGCTTCCCCTCGAAGAAACCTACGTCCTTGCCACCACGTATCAGCAGGTGGCTGACATCATCACCACCATGGTCGTCCGCGGTGCGCCCGCCATCGGCGTCTCCGCCGCCATGGGCCTCGCCCTCGGTGTCAAAGACAGCCCCACCAAAACCATTCCCGATCTTGGCGCCGACTTCGACACCATGTGTCGCACCCTCGCCGCCACCCGCCCCACCGCCGTCAACCTCTTCTGGGCCATCGAGCGCATGCGTCAGCGCTTCTCCACTCTCGCCTCGCGACCCGGCGCCACTACCGCCAGCGTCCGCACCGGCCTGATCGCTGAAGCCCAGCGGATGTACGACGAGGACATCGCCGCCTGCCGCACCATGGGCGCTCACGGCGCTCCCCTCCTCCCCAAATCCGGCGGCGTCCTTACCCATTGCAATGCCGGCGCCCTCGCCACCTGCGGGTACGGCACTGCCCTCGGCGTCATTCGCTCCGCCGTCGAAAATGGGAGCCAGCTTCACGTCTACGCCGATGAAACCCGTCCCTTCCTGCAGGGTGCGCGCCTCACCGCATGGGAGCTGATGCACGACCACATTCCCACCAGCGTGATTTGCGACAACATGGCCGCGAGCCTGATGCGCCAGGGCAAGATCAATGCCGTCGTCGTCGGCGCCGACCGCATCGCGGCCAATGGGGACGTCGCCAATAAGATCGGTACGTATAACGTCGCCATCCTCGCCCGCGAGCACGGTATTCCGTTCTACGTTGCGGCCCCGTGGTCGACTATCGACCTCAAGACTCCCACCGGCGACGCCATCCCTATCGAACAGCGGCCCGCCCTCGAAGTCACCCATCACGCGGGCAAGCAGCTCACTCCGCACGGAGTCGGTATCGAGAATCCCGCCTTCGACGTCACGCCTGCCAAATATGTAACGGCGATTGTTACAGAACGCGGGGTCCTGCGCCCCCCGTACGCCGAATCCCTCCAGGAACTCGAGGCCGCGACCGCCGCAAGCTGAGCCCTGCGCTCTGCGACCTGTGCCCTGAATTGCGGGCCCTGCGCCTGCAGTTCACACCCCCTGCAGCCACTTCGCATACGGATACAGCATCAGGAATACCACCAGCGCCAACACCAGCACGTCCGCATAGAGGAGCAGAAGCACCCCGCCGTGATAGAAGCTCCATCGCCGCTGCAGGCATCGCGTCGTCTCCCATGTCGCCCATCCGGCCAGCGCCACCGGCACCATCATCAGCAACGACGCGTGTACGTTCGGGAACCCGCCCACGGTAAACGCCAGGACCAGGCTCCCCACCATCAGCACCGCTCCCCGAACCAGCGACCTTGCCCGTAGATTGAAGATGGCATACCGCATCGGCCAATCACGAGTCTATCCAAATCCGGGGGCCATTTTGACTGCCCTGCTTTCGGCGCTCAGGACCGGAGTGGCCAGGGAGCCGGTTTTGGCTCGATGGGATGGTAGCGGGGCCATCGCGCAAAGCGCGATCCCCTGCGTATATTGAAGTCGGTCCACCGATGACAGCTTCTTCCAATCCAATCGCCTCTCTCTCCCCCGCAGCCCGCCGCGAGCGCATCGTTCGGCGCGTCTCCCGCGAACTGCGCGACGGCTTCTATGTCAACCTCGGCATTGGCCTGCCTACACTGATCGCCAACCATGTTCCGCCGGGCATCGAAGTCGTGCTGCAGTCGGAAAACGGCATGCTCGGCGTTGGTCCATATCCCGTCGCGGGCCAGGAAGACCCCGACCTCATCAATGCAGGCAAGGAAACCGTCACGGCTCTTCCCGGCACGGTCTACTTCTCCTCTGCCGATTCCTTCGCCATGATCCGCGGCGGCCATGTCGATCTCTCCATCCTCGGCGCTATGGAAGTCGACGAAGAAGGCACGCTCGCCAACTGGATGATCCCCGGCAAAATGGTCAAGGGCATGGGCGGCGCCATGGACCTGGTCGCAAGCGCCCGCCGTGTGATCGTCGCTATGGAGCACTGCACGAAAGAAGGCGCGCCCAAGATCCTGAAGAAGTGCACTCTCCCGCTCACCGGCGTCCGCGTCGTCGACACCATCGCCACCGACCTCGCCTGGATTTGCGTCACCCCCCAGGGATTAGTCGTCGAAGAACTAGCCCCGGGATTCACCCTCGAAGATGTCCAAAGCGTGACGGAGCCGAAGCTCATCGCCAGCCCAAATCTCAAAGAAATGGCCGCTTAGGCCCCAGGGCTCGCCAGGAACGCAGAACGGGCTGCACAAAATTCGTGCAGCCCGTCTAAACCTGCCTTCACAAAAACTCAGTGCCCGTGCGCGCTCGGAACGACTTCCGCCGCTGTCGCCGGAGCCTGTTGCTGTGGGGTGGTGGACTGTCCGTGCAGCAGCCCGTACAGCGTAAAGACCGTCACCAGCACAACCGCAATTGCCGCCGCAATCACATACGGAGCCTTTGGCCACCGTGACATCTGCGGCTCGTCATCCACGATGATCCTGTCTTCGTCCTGCGCATGGAGCATCAGTGGATCGCCGAACAACGCGCCCTGCGCCGGCACATCCGCCGGCCGCATGGCAATCACCCGCGGCGCCGGAGCCGCATTCGGCTTTTCTTCCACCTGCATTGGGGCCGCAACCGTCATGGGTGGTTTCTCCACCTTGACCTGAGACGTATCGGCCTTTGAAGCCTCTTTCGGAGCTTCGACGCTGGCACCGTCAACCTTTGGCGTCACCGAAAACTTCGCCACCTTCGAAAACGGATCGATGCGGTTCGGATCGCGCGCGATCTCCAGTTTCGTCCCCGCCAGAGCGGCCACTTCGGTCGCCCCGGCAATCCCGCTCATCGCTCGCCGTACTGCGCGCGCCATCGACTCCGGCAGCAGCTGCAACACCGGATCGTTCTCGTTGGCCGGAAAACGGCCTGTCACCGCATGCGCCACCATGCGCGCTGCCCAGCGCACATCCTCGGCAGCCGCGGCTCCAAAGGCCGTGCCCGTCATTGAGACACAGTCGCTCCGCAGCTTGATGGTCTCGCCAATCGCCACCACGCTGGCCGCTTCCACATGTTTGTGTACCAGTCCATGCGCGTGCATCGCACCCAGCGCTGCCAGCACCGCATCCAGAACCTGCCGGCCCTCGGCTGCGGTCAGCACGCGATCGCGCAGCACGTCGCCCAGGTTCTCCTCGGTCATTTCCATTTCAGCCACGACCACCGGAACGTCGTCCAGATGCGAGATCGCCGCCTCGCGAATGGCCACCACATTCGGATGGCGAACTTTCGCCGCCGCGCGCAGCCGCTCGATCAGGTCCTCTTCGTCGTTCAGCGTCTCGGTGATGCTCAGCATCACGGGCAAGCCATCCGGGCCGATCGCCTCGAACCATGCGCGCCGTCCTTCGGGCCGTACCAAACGCCCCAGCAGCCAGCGGTCTTCGAGTCTGCGGCCTTCAAAGTCTCCCCACAACATCATGCGATTCAGGCCTGCTGTTGCCATAGTCTTGCTTCCTCCTGCGGGCTTTCGAGCGCTTATGCCGTCAGCCGCACACACTACTCTCCCGTTATTCCAAGTAAACCGCGTCCTGGGGGCAATCCACGCCGAATTTTCGCGCGTGTACAAAAGTTGGTACGAATCTGCACCGTCAATTCCAGATCACGCACGACTCGTGCCGGGGCAGGCGCGCCGCCAACTGAGGGACGGTGCTAGGCTCGACGTAACAATGTCCACACCGCCGCACACCCCAGCCACATCGCAACCCGTGAAGCTTTGGTGCCCGGTCTGTGCGCGCCCGGTCGAAGACCCCCTCGTTTGTGGCGACTGCTCCGCCGTGATCTGCCGTGTCTGCGGCACGCCCCTCGAATCTCCCGACGAGCTCGCCTTTGGCTAAGAAGCCATCGCCCGCGCCGGCCTCCGCCGAGCCCGTTATCGTGAACCCGCGCTGGCTGGCCATCGCCGTCGCACTCACGCTGCTGCTCGCGGCGCTCTGCGGATACGGTGCTCTCTGTCTGCTCTTTTACCAGGGCCAGTGGCAGCTTCTCTATCATCCGTCGCGCACCCTGTCGACAACACCCGCCGATGAAGGCATGCGCTTCGACGACGTCCACTTCGATGTGAACAGCGCCGGTCAGTCCCAGCTCGACGGTTGGTGGATTCCCGCATCTCCAGCCGCCCCCTACCCTTCGGTGACCATCCTCTTTCTGCACGATGCCCACGGCTCGCTGTCCGATTGCAACCCCGCCCTCGCAACCCTCCACACCGCTGGCGTTAACGTCTTCGCCTTCGACTATCGCGGCTTCGGCCGTTCCGCCGGTTCTCATCCCACCGAACGTCTGGCCACCGCCGACGCCTTGGCCGCATGGACGTATCTCACCGATCTCCGGCACATCCCGCCACGCAGCCTCATCGTCTACGGCGACGGCGTGGGCGCAACCTTTGCGGCCCACGTCGCCGCGAGATTCGCGCCTGCGGGCATCATTTTGCAGGACCCGAATCGGTCCGCCCGCCAGATCTTTCTCACCGATGCCCGTGCGCGGATTGTGCCACTGTGGCTGTTACAGACAGAGAACCTGGATCCCACGGCCGATCTGGCAGCCACGCACATCCCGCGACTCTTCCTCGACATTCATGGCGATTCGGCCCGCACTCGCACCCTGTTCGCCGCCTCCTCGTACCCAAAGCAATACGTCGATCTGCGATTCGCTCCCGAAACGACGGTTTTGACGGCAGTCCGGCGTTTCCTCGATGATGTCCTGCACTGATTCATGAGGCCCATCGCCATCGCCGTGCTCGTCGCGCTCAGCAGCGCACTCGGTGCGCAGAATCCCGCTTTCCGCGAACTCACGATCACCACTGGCCCCAGTCCCCGCTGGATCGCGGTCGCTGACGTCAACCTCGACAACAATCCAGACATCGTCGTTGCCAACGCCGGCAGCGACAACGCGGACACCGGCACCATCAGCATCCTTCTCGGAGACGGCAAAGGAGCATTCCAGGCGGCACCCGGTTCGCCCTTTCCTGCAGGCCACCTCCCAAACGACATCGCGATCGCCGATATGAATCACGACGGCAACCCGGATCTCGTTGTCGCCAATCATCAGTCGCCGTACCTGCGCGTCTTTCTGGGAGATGGTCATGGTGGCTTTCGACTCGCGCCTGGATCACCCGTCGATGTCCACTCCAACCCTCATCCTCACGGCGTCGTGGTGGCCGACTTCAACTCCGACGGCATGCCTGACGCCGTCACCGACAGCTGGGGCAATAACCAAATCGAGTTGCTCCTGGGCGACGGCGCCGGCCGGCTCATCAGCCCAGGCAGGTTTTTTGCCACCGGCCGCCGCCCCTACGAGCGGCTTCGCCTTGCCGATTTCAACCGCGATGGCCATCCGGATATCGTTACCACCAACCTCGACGATGGAACCGTCTCCATCCTCCTCGGCGATGGACGCGGCGGGCTCCAGAACGCACCCGGCTCCCCGCTGGCTGCAGGCGCAAAGCCCTGGGAGATTGCGGTCGATGATCTGAACGGCGACGGCATCAGCGATCTCATCACGATTCCTTATCAGCGGGACATCGCCGGTCCGGCCGAGAACGCTGTCACCCTCCTCCAGGGCGACGGCTCCGGCGGCTTCCACCCCATGTCCGGTTCGCCCTTGCCCCTGGGCGAGTGCCGCGGCCCCAACAGCGTCGCTGCCGGCAATTTATCCGGCTATGGAAGCCATACCATCGCTGTCGCCTGTGCGGAAAGCAAGAGACTCCTGCTCTACCGCCGGGGCGCAGACGGGCGTTTTACCTCATCTCCGATGCCCATCCGAGGCGGGTGGGGATCGGTTGCCCTCGCACCCCTTTCGCGCGAAGGCGGGAGCGCGATCATTACCGCCAATGCCGACGCGGGCTCCATCACGATCTATTTTCCAAAATGAAACCCCGCGGGCCTGCCCCACCAACGGTTGACGGGTAGGGGGATAGCAGCCGGGAAAAGTGCACCCCCATTCTCGTATCGGAATACCGAAGGGTCGGGTTGGACAGGGGAAGTCATCCCCGAAAAGCAAACCCTTCTATTAGGATTGGGAATAGTTCTGCAACGTGCTATAGTTCTCCTGAGCACTCTTAACGATCCACAAGGAGAGCACCAAGATGCCCCAGATTGACATTGATTTTGAGGTGTTTAAGGAATTAACCAACCGCCGCCCCACGGAGGACGTCACTTACAACGATGTGCTTCGAGAGCTGTTAAAGCTGCCGAAGCCAACGGGGAAATCCACAAAACCCGGTACTGTCCTCGGAAGCAAGCCTTGGATCGTTTCCGACACGACTTTCCCGGTTGGGTCCGAATTTATAGCGGACCACAAAGGCAAAACCTACTCCGGTATCGTCAAGGACGGGAAACTGGAACTCAGCGACGGCAGTAAATTCACCACTCCCTCGGCTGCGGCCATGCATATCACGGGGACAAACGTAAACGGATGGCGCTTCTGGAAGTGCAAGCTCCCAGGTACATCACATTTTTTACTTCTGGAGAGGCTGCGCGGAAGGGCGCACTAGCAGTTGTGGGTCCAGTCTCTCGCGTACAAGACGACGTTTCAAAAACGGAATAGAGATCCCAGCGGCGATTCGGTGGAAGGGCATCAAGGGAAAATATCGGAACCCTTCCTTGAAGGTGCACCAGAGGCAGTGCCCCCAGCGGGTTAAACTGAAGCGACTCAACAATCTCAGGGGTAATGGACCCCAACAACCGAAAACTGAGACGACTCAGCAATCCGCGCCATCACGTATTCCATCAGGTGAAATCTTATGACCGAAAAACCCCAGCCTCCTTTCCTCAAGTGCGCCATTGCCGACGGTCTCGTGAAGTTCACAGGCGAAGGGAAAACCGAGCGCATTCAGTACCTTGCTGCCAACTACACGGCCCGCTTTTCCGACCCGGAAGAAAAAGTGCGCGCGGAGTTCTGGGCCGAACTTATTTACAAATACGAATACCGTCCCGAGCGCATCCGGTTTGAGGTCAAAGTCCCTCGCCGCACGCCGAACGATCTCGCCGACCTTGTCATCTACGGCGACAGGGATGAGGAGCTGAAGGCACCTTATTTTGTCTTCGAGTGCAAACGAGCCGACGTTTCCGACGCCGAGTTTACCCAATCCATCGAGCAAGCCTGCGGAAACCGCGCCAATCTTGCCGCGCTGTTCTGCGGCGCAATTGCCGGTCTTACCCGCCGCTTCCTGCGATTTGACAAATTTCCGCCAGGCGAGCGCGACAGAAACATACTTCCCGACATTCCTGTTCGCTACGGCAAGCCCTCGGACTGGCGCTTTTACAAGAACGTCCCAGGCCGTGACTTGGTTGCTATCCCACGTGAAGAGCTCCGCGCCGCAATTCGAAAATGCCACCAGACTCTTTGGGAAGGCGGACGTCGCAGCCCGATCGCAGCCTTCGGCGAGTTCTGCAAGATCATCTTCGTCAAACATCGTGATGAGAAGAACCGCGAGCGGAAAGACGGCGAGCCTTACACGTTCCAACGACGTAGCGAAGAAACCGCCGCCGAGCTCGCCGTTCGCATCCACAGGCTCTATGCCTATGAGCAGCAGTTGGAGCCGGATGTCTTTACGGACAAGATCAACGTTGATCCTCCCATCCTTGCGCAAGTTGTCGAGCACTTGGAAGGCATTTCACTAGACCGCACGGAACTCGACACCAAGGGCGTCGCGTTCGAGGAATTCATGGGCGGCTTTTTCAAGGGCGACTTCGGGCAATACTTTACCCCGCGCGAACTCATCGGCTTTGCCGTCGAGATCCTTAACCCGGAGAGAAAACAACTCGTCCTGGACCCTGCCTGCGGTTCCGGCGGCTTCCTGCTTTATGCGCTTGACCACGTTCGCCGGGAGGCCGACCGTCGTTTTCCGAAACGCCTTACTGACCCCCAACAGAGCGTCGAGCACTGGACCTATTGGCACGATTTTGCGGAAAAGAACCTTTTCGGCGTCGAAATTAATGAAGAGTTGGCCCGCGTCGCCAAGATGAACATGATTATCCATGACGACGGCCACACGAACATCGTTGGCCACGATGCCCTGGATTTCTTTGAACGTCCTCTGGATAGCGAGGGCAATCCGAAGGGTGAAAAGCGCCCTTATCTTTATGATCGAAACAAAACCCTCCGTGAAGAAAAATTCGACATCATCCTGACCAACCCGCCTTTTGGCTCCGTCGTGAAACGCAGTGAAAAGGGGGAGGGCTACTTAGAACAATTCGATTTACGGAATTACATCGGCAAGGGCATGACTGGCACGGATGAATCCGACCTCAGCGAGAGCGACGCCAAGCGTGGTGCGAAATCCGCGAAAGAGCGTGCCAGCATCAAGACCGAAATCCTCTTCCTAGAGCGCGTACATTCCTTCCTCAAGCCCGGCACCGGTCGCGTCGCCATCGTTCTGCCAGATGGCATCCTAACCAATTCTTCACTGCAAGGTGTGCGCGACTGGCTGCTCTCGCATTTCCAGCTTCTAGCCGTCGTCTCCCTCCCTCAGTTTGCCTTCGCCCATTACGACGCCGGAGTGAAAGCCAGCATCGTATTCCTTCGCCGCTTGACAGAAGACGAAACAGTCCCAGACGACGCACCCATCTTCATGGCCCTCGCAGAAAATATAGGCTACGATGCCACAGGCAGGAAAACCTTCGAGGTGACCGTTGAGAAGGACGTGCCGGGCGTGGAGAGGGTGGAGCTCCTGCACTGCGACCTCTTCGACTTCCGCGTCTATTATGAGTGGAGCACCGCGAACCCCAAGAAACCGGACTGGAGCGAGCGACACCGTGAGATCATTCCCGACACTGGCCTAGTCAAGCAGTGGAGATCGTTCGAAAAGGACCCAAAGCCTTTTTTCGTCTAAGCCCTGTGGAGCGGAGCGAAGCCTTGTGCTTCGGCGTGAAACGGGGCGAAATCTTGGGGCGGATCGACGTTAATTTCTGGCGGCTCACCCCGCTCTTTCTCGAAACATTCAGCCGTCCGCTTTTTCCTGTCGTCCAAATCGGCGAGATAGTGACGCTGGTGCAATATGGATGCTCGGCCCTTGCGACGGAGGAGCCAGTCGGTGTGCCGATGCTGCGGATGAACAACCTTCAGAATGACGGTTGGGATTTGCGCGACCTAAAATACATAGCGTTGGATGCGGACGAGGTGGCGCGTTACCGACTCGAAGCGGGCGACCTGCTTTTCAATCGTACAAATTCAAAGGAGCTTGTCG
>DASZYN010000847.1:0-2727 GCA_035545435.1 Acidobacteriaceae bacterium
AAAAGCAGCCATTTTACGTGCAGCGCAGTGCGCGGTTGGTTTTCATCAACATCCCCGACGTTGATGGAGACCGCGCATGGCGCACGTTCTGGAAATGGCGCGCATTCAGGCAATTCAACAGCTACATGCCGCAAAATGGTCACAGCGGCGCATCGCTCGTGAGCTGGGCATCGACCGCGGCACTGTGGCGCGATGCTTACGAGCGCTGCAGTCCGAACCAAAACCAGCCATTCCGCCCACCGGCTCGGACGGGTCAAAAGCAGCCACTTTCGAGGGCGCACCGCCTCCGCCGGCCGATCCTAACGCTGGCAGTGAAGACGCCGATCATAGTGGCGTGGCAAAAGCAGCCATTCCGCCCACCGGGGAAGTGGGCTCGATAGAGCCGGTTCTTGCGCCGTCGAATCCTCCTTCTCACGGCGCGCATGCGGCTGGCCGCCGTAGCGACTGCGAGCCCTTCCGCGAACTCATTCTGGCGAAGTTAGACCAGGGGCTGTCGGCGCAGCGCATCTACCAAGACCTGACCAGCGAGCACTCCACGGCCGTCGGATACAACAGCGTCAAGCGGTTCGTTCGCCGGCTGCGGACCACGACGCCGCTTCCCTTCCGTCGGATGGAGTGCGCCGCCGGAGAAGAAGCGCAGGTCGATTTCGGAACCGGTGCGCGGCTCGTCGGCTCCGACGGCAAGCAACGCAAGAGCTATGTGTTCCGCGTCGTCCTGAGTCACAGCCGCAAGGGCTATAGCGAAGCGACGCGGCGGCAGACAACCGAAGACTTCTTCCGCTGCCTGGAAAACGCCTTCTCACAGTTCGGCGGCGTGCCCAAAACGCTGATCATCGACAACCTCAAAGCGGCCGTCGCTCATCCCGACTGGTTCGACCCGGTGCTGACGCCGAAAGTACAGTCTTTCTGCCAACACTATGGCACGGTGATCCTGCCCACCAAACCCCGAACGCCCCGTCACAAAGGCAAGATCGAGGCGGGCGTCAAATACGTCAAGAACAACGGCCTCAAGGGCCGCACCTTCACCAACGTCGAGGAAGAAAATCGCTTCCTACTCGACTGGGAGGAGAATGTCGCCGACCGGCGCATTCATGGCACCACCAAGCGGCAGGTGGCCAAGGTCTTTGAAGAATCCGAACGCCCGGCATTGTTGCCGCTGCCGCGCGAGCGGTTCCCTTGTTTCCAGGAAGCGAAGCGGACGGTGCATCGCGACGGCCACATCGAGGTGGCCAAAGCCTATTACTCGGTGCCGCCAGAGTATCTCGGCCATGAACTCTGGGCGCGCTGGGACGCACGGCTGGTACGAATCTTCAACCACCGCTGGGAGCAGGTGGCCATCCACGTGCGAACTGAGCCAGGGCGCTTCGATACCCAGGACGGCCATGTGGCCGAGGAGAAGATCAGCGGGCTGGAACGGGGCGCCGGTTATCTCTTGGGCAAAGTCAGCGCCGTCGGGCCGCGGACACAGCAATGGGCGCAGGCGATGGTGACCGCGCGTGGCATCCAAGGCACGCGCGTCTTGCAAGGGCTCTTGTCCCTGGCGAAGAAGCACGCCAGCGAAACGCTGGAAGAAGCCTGCGAAATCGCCCTTTCCTACGGCTGTTTTCACCTGCGGACCGTCCGCCGCCTGCTCGATCGCCAGGCGGCCAAGCAAGAGCTGCTGCCGTTCCTCGAAGAGCACCCGATCATCCGTCCTCTCGACGATTATGCCGCGGTGGTTCGCCAGGCGATCCATCGCCAAGACGGTCGCTCTTCCATGAGCGAAGGTTTTTCAAGGCATGACAGGACAAAAGCAAGTGGAGGTGAGGCGCAGAAAAAAAGCCTTGCCACACCGTCGCCGGCATCGCAAGGCGTGACGGACTTGCTTCCGTCCAGGTCCGGCTATCCCTCGTCGGGTTGCTCCTCAGCAGAGCCCGACTCTGTTTCACCGGACACTCCCAGCGTAGTTCCACCTTCCGTGTCTCACCAGGAGAAAACCGATGAATGACCGACTGCTCACCATGTTGAAACGGCTTCGCCTCTCGGGCCTCGCGCAATCGCTTGACGTGCGGCTGCAAGAAGCGGCTGGCCATCAGCTCAATCACGCAGAGTTCCTCGAACTGATCCTGCAAGATGAGCTGCTGGTGCGCGACGAGCGGCAGATCGCTCGCCGTGTGAAGGCCGCCGACTTTCGAGAGCTGAAACCGCTGGACGACTTTGATTGGTCGTTCAATCCCTCGATCAACCGCAAGCAGCTCTACGACCTGGCCACGTGCCGCTTCGTCCGCGAGCGCCGCGACGTGCTGTTCTTGGGCCCGCCAGGCGTGGGAAAGTCGTTCCTCGTCCAAGCACTCGGCCAACAAGCAATCAAACAAGGCTTTCTGGTTTACTACCGTTCGATCTTCGACGCGGTCCGAGACTTCCTGCATGAGCAGGCGCTCGCGGACGACAAGGTGTTGGCGAAGTATCTCAAGCCCGACTTGCTGATCATGGACGACATGGGCATGAAACAGTTGCCGCGCAGGAGCGGTGAGTTTCTGTTTGAGATCATCATGCGGCGCTACGAGGTCCGCAGCACGATTATGACGTCGAATCGCCCTCTGGAGGACTGGGGAAAACTGATTGGTGACGTGCCGAGCGCGACGGCCATTCTCGACCGCTTCCTGCACCATGCGGAGATCGTGTCGATCACCGGCAAGAGCTACCGGTTACGGAATCGGGCCGCCGCGGAGCAGTCAAATGGCAACG
>DASZYN010000848.1:0-2426 GCA_035545435.1 Acidobacteriaceae bacterium
ACCGGATCTGAACATGCCCGACGGCGAATCCACGACGCGGTCGATCCTCATCGGCAAGCGCTGGTATCAGCAGCACTACGGCGTGGATGTGCGCATCGGCTGGAATCCGGACTCGTTCGGCTACAACTGGCAACTCCCGCAAATCTACAAGAAAACCGGCATCGACTATTTCGTTACCCAGAAGATGGCGTGGAACGACACGAATCAGCTGCCCTTCAAGCTCTTCTGGTGGGAGTCGCCGGATGGCAGCAAGGTGCTGACCTATTTCCCCCACGACTACGCGAACGGCAATCTGAATCCCGTGCGCCTGAGTGTCGACCTGGAAAAAGCACGAGAGTACGCTCCCGGACTGACGAACATGATGGACCTGTTCGGCGTGGGCGATCACGGTGGCGGCCCGACACGCGCCATCCTGGACGAAGGCGTGCACTGGATACAGGGAAACAAGATCATTCCGAAAGAGCAGTTCGGTACCGCACAGCCGTGGTTCTCAACTGTCGAGAAAAAGATCGCAACCGATTCTCCGGTTTGGAACTATCAGACGATCGCACAGGGCTACCATCCGCCATCGCCGATCGAAGGTCAGATTCACATCCCCACGTGGAAATCTGAGATGTACTTCGAGTATCACCGCGGCGTGTTCACGACCCAGGCCAATCACAAACGCAACATGCGCGAAAGCCCGGAGTGGACGCTCAACGCGGAAAAGTACGCATCGCTCGCGTGGCTGGACGGCAACCCGTATCCCGGCGAACAGCTCACCGAGGACTGGAAGAAGATCACCTTCAACGATTTTCACGACCTCGCCGCAGGATCGGGAATCGGCGTGATCTACACGGACGCCCAGAAGGACTACGACGCCGTGCGCTGGTCGACCAACGAGATTTCGGCGAAGTCTCTGAAAACGGTCGCGGCCCATGTCGATACGCACGTAGCGGCCGGTGTGCCGGTGCTGGTGTTCAATCCGCTGGCTTGGCGGCGTTCGGGCGATGTGAAAGTAGATGTGCAGATGCCCGCGGCGACCCCGGACGTCTCGGTGTTCGATGCGAAGGGTGCGGTGTTGCCATCGGCCGTCCTCAAGAAGGATGCGGCGACGAATACCTTCCACTTGCTGGTGGAGGCGAAGGATGTGCCGTCACTGGGATATGAAGTGCTGCATGTCGTCCCGGGAAAGCATCCGTTCACGAGCGATCTGAAGGTCTCCGGAACCACGCTTGAGAATGCGGCCCTGCGCGTGGTGGTCGATCCGGCAACCGGGTGCATCACCAGCCTTTACGACAAGAAGACAGGCTTCGAGACGCTGGAGAAAGGTTCCTGCGGCAATGAGCTGCAGGCGTTCAAAGACACACCCAAAGACTACGACGCGTGGAACATCGATCCCGGCACGCTGGATCAGCCGCCAACGCGACTGACCCAGGCGGACTCCGTGCAGGTCGTGGAACACGGGCCCATGCGGGCGGCGATTCGCGTCACGCGGCACTGGCAGAATTCGAAGTTCGTCCAGGAGATTCAACTGGAAACCGGCGCCGACCAGGCGGTTGTGGTCAACGACATCGACTGGCATGAGACGCACGTGCTGCTCAAGGCGGCCTTCCCTCTGGCGGCGACCAGCCCGTTCGCGACCTACGAGATTCCTTTTGGAACGATCCAGCGTCCAACGACCCGCAACAACAGCTGGGAGAAGGCGCAGTTTGAAGTGGGCGCGCAGCGTTTCGCGGATCTGGGCAACGCACAGCATGGCTTCAGCCTCATCAACGAGTCGAAGTTTGGATACGACGGCGTGGGCAATCTGCTGCGCCTGACCCTGCTGCGCTCGCCGACCTGGCCCGATCCCAATGCGGATCGCGGGCATCAGCATTTTGCGTATGCGCTGTATCCGCACGCCGGCGACTGGAAACAGGCGATGACGGTGCGGCACGGCTACGACTTCAACTATCCTTTGCAGGCGATGCAGGTCGAGGCGCACACCGGATCGCTGCCGGCCGAGCATTCCTTTGTGGCCATCAGCCCGGACGACGTTGTCCTGACCGCGATGAAAAAGGCGGAGGACTCGCACGCGCTCGTCTTCCACTTCTACGAGTGGGCCGGTAGAGGCGGCACGGCCGAACTGCGGGTTCCGCCCGGTGCAACCGCCGCGGTGGAGACGAATCTGATGGAGAAGCCGGAGGGCGACCCGCTGCCCCTGAAAGGCGATGCGGTCACGGTCCACTTCAAACCGTTCGAGGTCGTAGCGGTCCGCGTGGACTACCCCGAAAGTGGGCATTGAGACCGATTGACCCTTAGCGAAGACGACCGATATACTCAGGAGGAACCCAAGCGGGAGTAGCTCAGTGGTAGAGCATCGCCTTGCCAAGGCGAGGGTCGCGGGTTCAAGTCCCGTCTCCCGCTCCAGTCTCGATCAAGCGCGATCTGCGCTGGTTGGCTGA
>DASZYN010000849.1:0-31974 GCA_035545435.1 Acidobacteriaceae bacterium
CAAGGGAGCCTTCGTGAATGGGGGAGAATCGAGCCGGGTCGCCAATCTCACCCGGCTTATGTCGGGCTGGTCCAATGGGGTCGTCGATCTGGACAATGACGGCTGGAAAGACCTGGTGGTGGCGCGCAGCAATGTGATGGACAACATCGAGCAAATCTCCCGGCATTTCCGCTATGCCGAACCGAACTCGGTCTTTCGCAATCTGGGTAACGGGCAGTTCGCAGATGTGAGCGCAACAGCGGGAGCCGATTTTATCCGTCCGGCACCGCACCGGGGCCTTGCTTGCGGAGACCTGGACAACGATGGGCGTGTGGATCTCGTGATCACGGCGCTGGGCGGGCCGGTCAGTGTACTTCGCAATATGACACAAACACGCAATCACTGGATTCTGTTCAAGCTGGTCGGGAGCAAAAGCAATCGCATGGGGATTGGCGCGCAGATCCGCGTGACGACTGACGATGGCAGGAAACTTTACAATGAGGCAACAACCAGCACCGGTTATGCGGCATCCAGCGATCCGCGTGTTCACTTTGGTTTGGGCGACTCGCGCCTGCTTCGGGAAATTGAGATTCGCTGGCCATCGGGCAGGCGCCAGTTACTGCGCGATGTAAGTGCCGATCGCATCATGGTAGTCACCGAGCCAGAAGGTGGAAGTTAGCCAAAGTGGCCACACGAGGGTCTATTCGATTGAGCGCAGTTCCATCACGCTGGTGGCTCGTGAGCTGCGTTCCTGTGCTGTTCGTCGCCGCGCAGGCAGCGGGGCAGCTGCCGCCTTCCTGCAAACCTCCGGCGTCGGCTGCCCGCCCGCCCGCAGGTACCTCCCAGGCGAAGGTCTACGACGCAGTCGGTGTTTGGTTCGCCCAAAAGGGTGACTTGAAATGTGCCGTTGCGGCCTTTGACCAGGCGCTCCGGATCGAGCCCCACTCAGCCGAAGGCCATTTCGATCTGGGGCTTGTCCGGCAGCGACAGCAACAGAATGACGCTGCGGTTGAGGAGTTCAGGCTGGCTCTGCAATACGATCCCGCCCTGCTGCAGGCGCATTGCGCTCTCGGCTCGGTATTGTCCGACCCGGCTGCTGCAGAAGCCGAATTTCGCAGGGCACTGGCCGTCAACCCTCAGCTGGTTTGTGCGCTGGACGGTCTTGCTCAGGTTCTGCTGAACGGAGGACGATATGACGCCGCCCTGGACTACTGGCGGCAGGCCACTCAGATTCAGCCCAATGCTCCCGATCTGCAGCTGTCTGTGGCGACTGCGACTTACAAAGTTGCCAAGGCGAGGCAGGCTGATGGGTTGCCCGACCTGGATGGCTCCACGGTCGCGAATGCGATCGGTCTTTTAACCACTCTGCTGAGCAAGCATCCGGGCATGACCGCGGCCCACTTTACCCTGGGCAACATCTATGCCAACGAACAGCGTTTTCGCGAAGCTGCTGACGAATATCGTGCGGTAGTCGGCCAGGACCCGACCGATGCCGTAGCCCTGGCTGCCGAGGTGAAGGCCCTGGTTGACTCAACCGCGTATACCGATGCACTGGCGCCGGCCCGTGCTTACGTGCATCAGAAGCCGGATGATTCCTCGGGTCATGTTCTGCTGGGCATGGTCTACCGAGGACTGGGTGAATATGCGGAGGCAGAGCCGGAACTGGAGCTTGGGGCGGTAAAGGATCCGGGCGATTTTGAGGCTCATTATCAGCTCGGGTTCGTTCTGGCTAAGCTCGGAAAACCTGATCAGGCTTTGCATCAGTTGCGGCAAGCTGTCGCGTTGAATCCGGGGGACAAGTCGGCGCAGTTTCAACTTGCGGCAGTTTTGCGCGCTCTTGGTCAGAACCAGGAGGCAGAGAAGATCGTCGAGCAGTTCCGGAAAACAACCGACACGGATTTCCGCAACAGCCAGCTGACCTCCGATGGCATTAAGGCAAATGACCTGCTGCAGGCGGGCAAGCCTTCGGAAGCCGCAGAGATCTATCGCCAGATGCTCAAAGAGAAGCCGGACAGCGCATGGACGACTTACAACCTGGCGCTGGCACTGGAAGCGATGCAGGACACGAAGGGTGCGGAAGCCGCGCTGCTGAAGGGGATCGAGATCGACCCGAAGGCGGCCAGGATTCGGGCCGAACTAGGCGCACTGAAGTTGACGGACGGCGATACGGTATCGGCCCAGCAGTGGCTCCAGTCCGCGCTCGACCTTGAGCCTCAGCTTGCCGAGGCACGTGGCAACCTGGCAAGAATTTACGCCAAGAAGGGCGACTTCGCGACCGCCGGGAAACTCCTTCATCAGGCGCTTGAAGACGATCCACAATACAAGGAAGGTCATTTACAGCTCGGTCTGCTGTTGGCGCATCAGCGGAAAATACCCGAAGCCGAGCAGGAACTCGATAGAGCGGTCGCGCTTGCCCCCAGGGATCCCAATATCCTGTCCACGGCCGGTAAGGCGAGGGAAGAGATGGGCAAGATGAGCGAAAGCATCGCACTGCTTCGAAAGGTGGTGGCGCTGAGGCCCGATCTCGCGGCTGCGCATCTGGATCTGGCGGTCGCGCTCGCCGACAGTTACGATCTGCCGGGCGCCCTGACGGAAACTAACGAAGCAGTCCGCCTGGCTCCGCAGTCGGGTGTCGTCCATTTCTATCGCGGTCGGGTTCTTTACGACCTGGGCCGCACGGCGGAAGCCCAGACTGATTTTGAAACTGCTCGCCAGATCGTTCCGCAAATGCCCGAGCCGCTCTACTATCTTGCCCTCATTGACAAGCAGGAGGGCAGGTTCTCGCTTGCTTCGGGGTTGCTGGAAGAGACGGTCCAGCGGCAGCCCCGCAATGTGATGGCGTGGTATTTGCTGGGGCAGTGCTACGAGCAGCAGGCGGAGACCGACAAGGCTGTAGCAGCGTGGCGGCAGGCCATCGCTCTTGATTCGAACTTCAGCCAGGCACTCTTTGGCCTGGCGCGCGCGCTGCGGTCGTCCGATCGCGGCGAGTCCGATAAGTTTATGGCGCGGTATGTCGAGATTCAGAAACAGCGGCGTATCCTGGACAGCGCAGGGACCCTGGCTAACAATGGCGTTGTCGCGGCCTCCGCACACGACTGGCCCGAAGCCACAAGCCAATTGAAGGCCGCGATCGCTGAATGTGGCGACTGTGCGGTCAAAGGCGACCTCCACAAGAAGCTTGGCCTGATCGATTGCCAGGCCGGCGATCTCAACAATGGTGAAAAGGAACTGCTGACCGCCAAAGGTCTCAAACCAACGGATCCGGAAATTCAGCGCGCTCTGCAGCTAATCGCGCAAGCGAGAAACCAGCACTCAGCCTCGGGAAAGGCGTATTAGTGCGCTTAGCTCGCAATTTTATTCCTTTGGCCGTCGCCCTTGCATCGATCGCGCCAATGCTGATCGGAGTGAAGATGCTTTCACAGATGGTTTCCGGAAATGCCACCGATCAGCCGGTACGCCCTCTTCCGCCTGGCATGAAGGCGCCCCTCGTCGACTTCCGCGACATCGCAGCGCAGGCCGGTCTCACCGCCAGGATCATCTCAGGCGATCTCGATCAAACCTATATCGTAGAAAATACCGGTACCGGTGTTGCTATCTTCGACTATGACAATGATGGCCTCCCGGATATCTTTCTCGTGCAGGGAGACCGGCTGCACAATTCGGGTCCGCCGTTGACGCCGCACCTCTATCACAACCGGGGTGGCCTGCACTTCGAGGATGTCACCGCCAAGGCGGGCATCGGCCACCTTGGCTGGGGCCAGGGAGTCTGCGCAGGCGACGCGGACAACGACGGCCACGTCGATCTTTTCCTGACGCAGTGGGGGCACAACGTCTTCCTGCACAATCTCGGCAACGGCACCTTCCGGGACGAGACCCGGGAGCGTGGCCTTTACCGACCAGAGTCACGATGGAGCACGGGATGCGCGTTCATCGATTATGACCGTGACGGCTACCTCGATCTGGCGGTGGCCAACTACGTCAACTTCAAAGCGCAGGACTCGCCGCCGCCGCGTACCCGGAGCGGCTGTAACTGGAAGGGCATGCCAGTTCCCTGTGGTCCGCGAGGACTCAAGGGTGAGACGATGACCCTCTATCACAACGATGGACACGGGCATTTCGTCGATGTCACGAAACAGGCCGGCATTGAGACCCTGCCCGAGTATTATGGATTCACTGTCCTGACCGGCGACTTCGATAACGATGGCTGGCCCGATATCTTTATTACCTGTGATTCCACTCCCAGCCTGTATTTTCACAACAAACATAACGGGACATTTGAAGAGGAAGGTCTGGCCAGCGGGCTCGCAGTGAACGAGGACGGCCGCGAGCAAGCTGGTATGGGCGCCTCGGCCGCCGACTACGACGGCGACGGACGGCTGGACATCTTCAAAACCAATTTCTCCAACGACACGAACACCTTGTATCGCAATCTTGGAAGTAATAACTTCGACGACGTTACCAGTGCCGCCGGTCTGGCGGTGCATACCCAGTATGTGAAATGGGGCACGGCATTTATCGACTTCGACAATGATGGATGGCCGGACCTGTTCATCGCCGACGGTCACGTGTACCCGTTCGTGGAGAAGTACAACCTGGGAGAAGAATTCAAACAGCCCCGCCAGTTGTTCTGGAATCGCGGCGACGGCCAGTTCTTCGATATGTCCTTCACGGGTGGTTCCGGCATTACGGCAAAGCATGCGTCTCGCGGCATTGCCGTGGGCGATCTCGATAATGACGGATCTCAGGAGATTGTTACCGTCAATCTCTTCGAGCCCCCCTCCTTGCTGAAGAACTTCGCGCCCCGCGGCAACGCCCTGCTGGTCCGCGCCGTTACCGCCTCTGGTCGCGACGCCGTTGGTGCGCGGTTGACACTGGCGATGGGGGGGCGAAAAGAGATCGACGAAGTTCGCAGCGGCGGATACCACATTTCTCAGGGAGACTTCCGCGTGCACTTCGGCATGGGACACGCCACGAAGGCGGATCTGACGATCCGCTGGCCTGACGGCCCCGTAAGCAACGTTGAAACTATCCCAGGAGTCGATGCCAATCAGTGGATTGTGGTCCGCGAAGGGCGCGGCATCGTCGAACGCCATCCCTTCACGCACGACAGTCCGTAGCGGGAGTTCAGCTTTTCTAACTGACTGCTTCCATTTTCATAGATTGCTGATAAAGTTCAAGTCACAAAAAAGCGAGGGTTCACAATGAATTTGTCGAGACGAGCTTTTGCCAGAATTTGCGCGCTCACCGCATCCGGACGTGCTCTTACAAGGGCATTGCCGGGAGTGGCCCAGGTGCAGGGTGAACACTTCAAGACAACGACGGCACATCCGGTGGCCTCCATTCAGGACATTGAGACGCCGGAACAGAAAAACGCCCGGATGGAGTGGTTTCGCGAGGCGCGCTTCGGCATGTTCATCCACTGGGGTCTTTATTCGATCCTCGCCGGGCGTTGGAATGGCAAGGAGGTTCCCGGGATCGGCGAGTGGATCATGAACCGGGCTTCCATCCCGGTGGCACAGTACAAGGCCCTCGCGGCGCGCTTCAACCCCACGCAGTTCAGCGCGGCTGGAATTGTGGGACTGGCGAAATCCGCCGGCATGAAGTACATCGTGATCACGTCGAAACACCATGACGGCTTCGCGATGTTCGATTCGAAGGCGAACCCTTTCAATATTGTTCAGGCAACCCCCTTCAAACGCGATCCACTCCGGGAACTCGCCGCCGAATGCCGCAGGCAGGGTCTGAAACTCGGCTTCTATTACTCACAGGATCAGGACTGGACGGCGCCAGGAGGTGCAGCCTATAAGACGGGCGATCACCAACCGCCCACTTATCATTGGGACCCTGCCCAGAACGGCAGCTTTGCCAGTTACCTTGAAACCAAGGCTATCCCGCAGATCCGTGAGCTGCTGACGAACTACGGTGAATTCCCGGCAATCGTGTGGTTCGATACGCCGACAACCGACATGACGCCGGAACTGGCCGGCAAAATCGTCACTGTCCTGAATGAGCATCCGAAACTGATCTGGAACAATCGTCTTGGCGGTGGCTATCAGGGAGATACCGAAACTCCAGAACAGTACATTCCTGCTCGCGGCTATCCCGGTCGGGACTGGGAGTCGTGTATGACGATGAACGACACCTGGGGATACAAAGTCGACGACACCAACTTCAAAAGCACGGAAACGCTGGTGCGCAACCTGATCGATATCGCGAGTAAGGGTGGAAATTATCTCCTCAACATCGGCCCGGAGGCAACCGGCGAGGTTCCACAACCCGAAGTGGATCGTCTCCACGAGGTGGGGAGATGGCTGGGGGTCAATGGCGAAGCGATCTACGCCACCCGCCCCACACTTTTTGGAGACGAAGCCGGTTCATTCTCGACGACAGAAAAGGATGAGGATGGAAAAGCGAAGTTCATTCCGGCCTGGAAGTGGAGGTCGACGACCAAGGCAGACAGGATTTATATCCATCTCTTCGAGTGGCCGGGAACCACTTTCCAGCTTACTAAGGTGCCGCGCCAGGTCACCGAAGCTTACCTTCTTGCGGATTCGTCGCATCGTTCGCTGAAGGTGACTCGAACTGCAGACGGCGTCGAAGTAGCTCTTCCCGCGGAGGCGCCTGATCCGATTGCGAGCGTGCTGGTATTAAAGACGGCGTAAAGGGCTTGAGTCTGACGATTCCGGGAAGTTTGGAAGATTCAGCTCGACTCCAGAATCATGTTGGCGAATTGAATCGTGTCTCCCGTGCGGATGAGTCCGATCACCTGGGGAACCCGCTTCTTGAACTCAACGTGAGGCTCAAACTCGACCTCAAGTCCCGACATGGCCTCGGTAAAACTACTTACGAGTGCGGGAGAATTGCGCAGCCGGAATTCTTCCGCCATGACAATGTGCCCAATCGTGAAGTTCATCCGTATGGCTCGCAGGACATCGAGCACGCGGGGTATGTCATCGATCAGGGACAGATCCACGGTCTCAATCGCGGGCCAATAGGGAAATCCACGGTCGGTGATCAGGAGAGTGTTGGTATGGCGAACACGACTGAGCAGGGAATTGATTTGCGGATTGAGGATTCCGGTGCGGACCATGCTTATGCCTCTCTTGCCCTTAGTGCAGCAGGGTCTGATTTGACCAGCCGCATGTCAGCAAAGGAATAGAACGCGATGAACACATAGGCGAGAGCCGGGACGACGTAAGCGGCGGCCAGGCCTCCAAACTTTATAGAAAGCAGACCCATCATTGGGGTCAGCACGGCGCCGCCAATGATCGCCATCACGATCAGAGAGCCGCCCAGCTTGGCGGTCTCGCCGAGTCCGCGAATGCCCTGGGCAAAGATCGTGGGGAACATCAGCGACATAAAAAAGCTCGTGAGCAGGAGGGCTATCATTCCCGTCCACCCCGGAAACAAAACCCCCATTGCGGCCAGCACTGTGTTGATCACCGCATAAATAGCCATCAGGCGGCTGGGCTGCACGAAACGCATCAGCCAGGCAGAAAAGAAACGGCCTGCGCCGAACAGTACAAGGCTACCGGTCAGGAAAAAGCCAGCAGACTTCTCCGGCTCGCCGGTGTAGGCCTGAATGTACGGGATCAGATAACTCCAGGTGCCCACCTGCGCGCCGACATAGGCAAATTGCGCCACAACGGCCATAACGAAATGCGGGCGGCGCATTAAGTCTGCGGCACGGTGGGAACCAGGGCCGCGATCCTCCTCAGATGCAAGCGAGGCAGGGAAGCGGACGGAGGCGATCACGACCACCATCGTCAAAGTGACCGCAGCCAGTACCAGGTAAGGAGCGATCACCCGCAGTGTTTCCGAGTGCAGATAGGCCTGGTAAGCATGGCGGCTCTGTAACTCGGCCATTTGCCCGGGAGTCAACTCCACACCCGAAAAAATGAAGACCGTTCCGATCAGCACGCCGGTGATCGAGCCCAGTGGATTAAAAGCCTGCGCCAGGTTCAGGCGGCGTGCAGCGGTGCGCGGATCGCCCAATTGCGCGATAAACGGGTTGGACGCGGTCTCAAGGAACGACAGTCCACTGGCAATAATGAACAACGCAACCAGAAAGAAGGAGTAGCGGCCCACCTCGGCGGCGGGCCAGAACAGGAGCGAGCCCAGACTGAAGAGAAACAGCCCGATAAGAAATCCCGACTTATAGCCGAGGCGCCGCATCACCAGTGCCGCAGGCATAGCGAGAACGAAATAGCCCAGGTAAAACGCGGACTGCACCAGCCCTGCCTGAAATCTGGTAATCACGAATGACTTCATGAATTGCCGGATCAGGACATCGTTCAGGTTGTTAGGAATGGCCCAGAGAAAGAACAGGGTGGTGATCAAGGCAAAAACGACCTTGTATTCCCTGGGTACCAGCGGAACATCGCCGCTGGTCGAGTGCGCGGAGTTGTCGAGGGGCATGGAGGAGTGAGTCATCCGATCGCCTGAGATGGCATCTCCTGATCGAGGGTGATCATGATCTTGGTAAAGCGTGCAGGATCGTCGCTCCATGCGCGCAGCAACTCAGGAGCCCGATCCAGGGGAGCAATCGTACTGATCGCCGCATCGACGGGGAAGCGGTGCTGCTCAAGCATCTGAATCACCTGATGAAAGTCCTCCGGCAACGCGTTGCGCGCGCCCAGTATATTCAATTCCTTCTGCACAAACAGGCGAGTCTCGTAGCTCACCGGTTCTTTCGCGTAACCAATGTAAACAACCCTTCCCGTGAAGGCGACCAGCTCGACCGCGGCGCGGAAAGTCTGGGGAAGGCCTACGGCCTCGATCACCACATCAGGTCCATCTCCGCCGGTCAGCTCTGCCAAAGCCTCCTTTGCATCGTGCTTCTCTGTGTGGATCGTGTGCACTGCGCCTGCCTTGCGCGCAATTTCCAGCTTGGCGTCGTCCACGTCCATGGCTACCGTAGTTGCGCCGCGGAAAGCCGATGCGGCCACGGCGCCGAGCCCCACCCCCCCGCATCCGAAAATCGCTACGACGTCCTGCGGTTTCACTTCTGCCCGCGCAACGGCGTGGCAGCCCACAGTTAAAGGCTCGACCAGGCAGAGCTCATCGAGACTCAGATCGGCGACAAAAAGCTTGTTCACTGGAACGGCGAGATACTCCCCCATTGCGCCATCGCGCTGCACGCCCAGCGTCTGATTGTCCCTGCACGCGTTGGGCCGCCCATTGCGGCATGCCGGACACAGTCCGCAACTCTTGTAAGGGGAGAGGGTCACGTCCATACCGAGGCTGAGATGCGACGGGTGCTCAGGCTCCAGCTCGACGATCGTCGCAGCGATTTCATGTCCCGGAATCCGCGGGAACGACACCAGAGGATTCCTTCCCCTGTACGAATTCAGATCGCTCCCGCACATGCCCACACGCCGCACGCGCAGCAGCGCCTCTCCTGGACCTCGCACCGGGTCAGGCACGTTCTCCACCCGAACATCCCCCGGCGCGTGCAGCACCGCTGCCTTCACAGGAGATCTCCTTTGGAGGATCGAGTCGTCATTGGTTTTCTTCGCGCCCCGAAGGCCAGAAGCGATTGAATACCGGAGCGAAGATGGCGCGCACCTTGCGTACCAGCTGAGGATCCGCGGGGGCTTCGAAAGCGCGGAGACTCCTGCGGACCTGCTCGCGCGTGGCCATCCCGACCAGGGTCGTGGCCACTCTCGGATAATCGAAACAGAAGCGGAGAGCCAGATCGGCGATATCGTATTCACGATCATGGCAAAACTGAGCAGCACGCCGGGCCGCCTCACGCATCTCACTCGGCGCCGGATGCCAGTCCGGCGGGCCCGCTTCGGTCAGCATTCCCATGTGCAGAGGCGAAGCATTGATCAGGCCAATTCCCTGATTCTCCGCCAGGGGCGCCAGAACAGCATCCATATCGTCTGCGAGCAGGTTGTAGTGGCAATAGCTGAGAATCGCGTCGACAGGACTGGTTCTGGCGATGTGGATGAGAGCCCGGAGAGGAAAACCTGTAACTCCGATATACCGGGTTTTCCCCATTTGCTGCAGCCGGCGCATCGCCGGAATTGTCTCTTCCACGATCTGTGTCAGATCGGCAAATTCGACATCGTGAGCCAACAAGAGGTCGACGTAGTCGGTGCGCAGGCGGCGCAGAGATTCATCGATGCTGGCGAATATGCGAGGGGCTGAAAAATCGAACTCGTTCGCGCCGTAACGTCCACACTTGGTGGCAAGAATGACTTTGTTTCGCCGCCCTTCGAGTGCTGTCCCGAGGCGATGTTCCGCCAGAGACTTGCCGTAATAGGGAGATACATCGAAGAAGTTGATTCCCTCGTCGATGGCAAGATGGACAGCGCGTTTTGCTTCTTCAGGAGCCGTAAGTCCATAAACGCCGCCAAGCGGGGCAGCGCCAAACGCCACCACCGAGACTTCGAGATCCGTTTTGCCCAGCGCACGATACTGCATCTGGCTGGCACGTTTCGAAGCCCAGACCGTTGTCGACGATCGAAGCACCTTTCCTCCGGACTAACCGAGGGTCACTTTGAGGGCGGCTGCATAATCGACTGCCGGCCGGTACTGCCTCGGCAGTTCAACACGCAAAGCCTCGCCCGTCTGCTTCCAGTTGAGGCGTTCGCCCGTTCCGATCAGCTCGACCTGCGTTACTTTGCCTGGCTGCGTTGAAGCGGAGAGGCCGAGAGACTGCACGACGATCGGCTCCGCCGGCCATCCGAGAACAATCGCATACACGACGTTGTTGGCCTTGTTCCGGGTGAAGCGAATGTCTTTCTGGCCCAGCTTGCTGATGCTGTTGCCCTGGAAGGAGCCCGCTTTGACGCTGTTGGGCCCTTCGCCGTAGACCTTCCATGGCCGGGTTTCGTAGATGGCCTCGCCGTTGACCTGCATCCACGCCGTTATACCGTCGAGGACTGCGATCTCCTTGCTGTCGATGGTGCCATCCGGTCTGCCTGGAATATTGAGGATGAAGGTTCCGTTCTTGCTGACGGTATCAATCATCCAGTGGATGGCATCGCGCGGCGGCAAATAACCGCCGAATTCGCCGGGTTTCTCGTACAAACTCCGGTTGTAATGCCACTCGCCGATGCACGTTTCCGACTGCCATGGATATTTCTGGATGCCGCTGGTCAGTCCGCGCTCGAAGTCAGCAACCACCGATTTGACCAGGTGGTCGGGGACTTCCTTAATATTGAGGACCGCTTCCATCCTGCCGCTGTTGGTGCGCAGGCTGTGGTTATAAAAGTAAGCGCCAATATTCATGCCGCCCCAGCCGAGCGGCAGCAGGGAATTGTCGAAATAGAGCAGATCGGGGTTGTGCTGATCGATGAGGTCGCGGGTGCGATCGTAAAAGTTCCTGACGTAGGAGACATCCGGCAGCGCGTCGAAGGGATGCTTGACACCGTAGAGCCGCTGCGGATCAAGACCCTGCCACCACTCGTCCATACCTTCGCCTGCGGTGAGATCGCCATCGTAGGGAACACCGGCCAGGGGACCGGTTGCGTCGGCGCCGTGCGACGGCTGAAACCACCACCAGTTGCGAGCCTGATGCACGGTGACGCCGAAGCGGAGGCCCTGTCTGCGGGCAGCAGCCGCCCAGGTGCCAACCACATCGCGATGCGGGCCGAGCGCCGCGGAGTTCCACGGCTGGTGCTTTGAGTCCCAGGCATCGAATCCGTCGTGGTGATTCGCGAGCGAGATAAAGATTCTTGCGCCGGCCTTCTTGTATCTCGCAATCAGCTCATCCGGATCCCAGTTCAGCAGAGTCCACTGTGCGCAGAGGTCTTTGTATCCAAACTGCGAGGGCGGCCCGTAGTGCTCGAGCTGATATTTGTACTGGTGCTGGTCCTGGAGGTACATATTGCGTGCATACCAGTCGCCTGCTTCCGGCACACACTGGGGGCTCCAGTGAGCCCAGATCCCGAACTTGGCGTCCTGGTACCATTCCGGAGCGTCGTACTCCAGCAGCGAATCCCATGTTGGCTTGAAGGGGCCTCGTCCGGAGAGGCCGGCGATGGGAGATTCCATCGGAACGCCGTCCCAGGATCCGCCGGGAACGGGCAGCGGCTCGGGGCTGCCCCAGGCCGTGGCTTTCCAGTCGGCGTTGTCCAGTTTTGCCGGGACGATTTTGCCATTGCTCAATTTGTAGAAGGTGCGCTTGTTGGGCGGCAGGGCGCAGAAGCGGGCGTAGTCCTGGGAGTATTCATTGAAGCCGGCGGGCACCTCCGAGGAGCTCTCCGGCGCTGACTGCCCGATGGCTGGAATGGCTTTGGCTGCGGCGGCGACCGCCAGGAGTCTGCAGAAATCACGTCGTTGCACGGCCTTGCTCCCAGTTCGGATGTGCTTGAGTGCGCATCTCCGAACGAAGGGGCGATAGTATCAACCGTATCTCAGATTGTCAACGATACAGTTATCGTTTAAGACGGCTACACTCGCGGCAGCGAGGCCGGCGATCAGGAATCGTCGCTGGATGGGTCTGGAGCGCGCCGGCTGGAAGCGCGAACCACAAGGCGCGAGCTGATGTACTCCGTCTTCGGCTTGGTTGGCGTTTTCTTACGGGCGATTTTGAGTGCCAGATCAGCTGCGCGCTTCCCGATGGTTTCACTCCCCTGATCCACCGAAGACAGAGGCACGCGCAGAAAATCCGAGTACGAGAAGTTGCCACATCCCACGACAGCCATGTCTTCTGGAATCCGTAACCCGGCTTCCAGGATGGCTCGCATCGCGCCCAGAGCGGAGGGATCGTTGAAGCAAAAGATGCCATCGGGGCGCGCTTCGGCAGCAAGGAGTTGCTTTGCTGCTTCATAGCCGCCTTTTTCTCCGCGCTGATCTCCCGACGAACCGAGGGAAACAACGTGGCCAGGCAGTGGATTCAGATTGTGGGACGCCAGGGCACGGGTGTAGCCCTCCAGACGCCCGATTGCTGTGCTGACATTGGGGCCGCGGATGTGAGCGATACGACGGCAGCCTTGTTCGTACAGGTGGGAAGTGGCCAGCATACCGACCGACGCGTCATCCACGCCGACGAAATTGGCGTCGAGATCATCAAACCGCCGGTCAAGGAGAATGTAGGGCGTTTTCTGCTCCTCAATCAGGCGAAAGCATTCCACAGACGATTGCGCGGAGGCGACGAGGATGACATCCACTCGCCTGGCCAGCAGCTGTTTGATCTCCTCAATCTCCAGCTCCGGGTCCTCGTCGGATGATGAGATGAGAAGGCTATAGCCGTGTTTTCGGGTCTCGGTCGAGATAGCCTTGGCAATTTCCGCGAAGAAGGGATGAAGCAGATCGGGAACCACGAGTCCCAAAGTCCATGTCCGGCCGGTCACGAGGGAGCGCGCGGCGAAATTGGGCTGATAGTTCAGCTCCCGCATGCGCTTCTGGACCCGTTTCCGGGTCGCCTCTCCGATGTCGGGATGATTGCGCAGGACCTTCGATACCGTGACAACAGAAAGACCCAGGTCGTCGGCGATGTCCTTTAAGCGGGCTGCCATGAATTCAGTGGCTCCAGGCTGGTTCCGGGCTTGCGCAAAGAGTGCGCTGGGCGAACAGCACTAAAATCGCAGAAAGTCACCGTTTACTTTAATTACTTTGGGACAGCCCGTCAATTCAGCTCAGCTATCTCATGGCAAAGGATTTTCGGTGAGGGAGGGGCATCGACGACACCACACGGCGTCTGCGCTCAGGAAGCATGAGTTGCCGCCGAAACGACGGCCGAAAGCGTGGCTTACGTGGCGTAGCTGAGCTTCAAACCCCAGGCGAACTGGCTGCTTCGGTTCGAAGGGTCCTGTAATTCGGTGGGGATCGAGATCACAAAGTTGTCCGTCGCATCCCTGCGAAACTCCAGCTTCTTTGGATAACCAAACATCTCCACTGAGGAAACGGGGCGTGCATCCAGCGATCGGATCTTCAGACTCTCGCCGGGCCAATCCGTGACGAAGCAATAGAGGATGCGTCCGTCCTTGCTGCAGGCAAAGCGAAGGTTGTTGCCCTCGGCCCAATCGGTGCCTGCACGAGGGCGCGTCCCGTAGATACCCTCGCCATTGATCCTCAGCCATTGTCCGGCCTCTTTCAGCTGCGCGATGGCGGCGGGGTGAAAGCTGCCCATGCCGCTGGGGCCCACCCCAACCATGAAGTTGCCACCCTTTGCGGTGACGTCGACCAGGTTATCAATGATCCACTTCGTTCCCTTGTACTTCGAACCGTCACTCTCATAGGAGAAAGATGTTCCAAGCGGGTAAATCACGAACCACGGCATTTTCGTGGCTGCCTTCGTTGCAGGAACGAATCGCTCAGGCGTGTAGTAATCCCCATAGTTGCCGATGCCGCGCGCGCGCAGCATGACATCGGGTTGTAGTTCCCTGAGCTTCAGGATTGTCTCGCGCATCTGCGGCCAGACGGCCGGACCCCAGAAGATGTCGAGGCACATCATATCGATCGTGCCGTAGCGAGTGAGCAACTCCGTAAGCTGCGCGCGGTGGCGCTCCACCATCCGCCGAACTTCGCTCGGAGTCGGGTCCGGCACCGTGACCAGACGACCGGACATTCGTTTTTTCATGGAATCCCAAAATTCCTGGGTCGTGCCGTCCGAAGGCGTCCAGCCCGAGAGTCTCGGCGAGGACGGAACCTGCAGCGGATGCCAGCCATACGGGCGAAAGTCGGCGTCGTACCAATCGGAGTGCGAGAAGTAGAGGTCGATTTTTATATTGCGCTTGTGGGCGGAATCCGTAAGTTCGCGAATCACATCGCGCCGGAATGGCGTTTCCATAATGCTGTATGCCAGGTCGCAGTCTTCGATGCGGGGGCTCCCGGGTGCTGTCCAGTTGGTCCGGTTTCGGACGCGGGTCTTCGTATCGAACATCGAGAAACCTTCGTGATGCTTGCTGGTGAAGGCAAACATCTTCATGCCGGATTCCTCACACAGGTTCATCCATCCATCGGCGTCGAATTCCCGCGGATTCCACGATCGAAAGGCCTGATTGTATTCCTGGCGTTTGTCGAAAGGCAGGGTTAGAAAAGGCCATGATTCACCAGGCCTGCCGTAGATTGAATAGATCCCCCAGTGGATTCTCAGTCCGAACTTCATGTCCCTGAACGCTTCGACGGCGCGATCCGAAGCCCAGTGATACCGATGCACCGGGACTTCTTCGATGTAGGATCTGGAGCGCTGGTAGTCGGCGTCGGTCGGGGGCAGACGATGCTCGATCGGGGGCGCTTCGTCCTGAGCCCAACCGCCGAGCGAGGAGGTGGAACGGAGAGAAGCGGCTCCTGCCGCAACAAGAAATTCCCGGCGATTCACGATTTCTCCTTTGCAGGCACGGCTAAGCCGTCCCAGCCACATCGCGGGTGAATGGGTTCAGCGATGGCGCTGCTTCAAGCGAAGACGGCGATTCGCTCATCCTAATATGAGGTCGAAATTCATCCGCAGATCGGCCGTGCCGCATGGCCTGAAATCCTGATAAGCGGCTTACGAGCCAAGGAACAATGGCAGCAGGACGACGCGACCGAGGCTCTATTCAATCTTGTTGAGGGCCGGACAGAGCACCTCCGCGGTTTGGTGAATATTTATTTTGTGGCACGATGCACGGTCCTGGCGATGATCTGGCTAAGCTGCCAGGTCGCGAATCGCGTATTCCGGTGCTGGGCCGACAGCACGGTGATAACCTGGTTTTGCTGAGAAAATCGGCCCGCCAATTTGCCCGCAACAGCAGTCAAAAACCCCAGAACACGAATCTGGCGTCACTTCCGCCCGCTCTTCGATGAGCTGCGATCCCGTAACAATTGTGATTGTTGGTTTAAGCCAACGACCTTTGGGTGATTTGGGGTTATTGGGGGAATCGGCTAAGTGGTTGCGGGGGTGGGATTTGAACCACCGACCTTTGGGTTATGAGCGTCCAGGCGCTCAAGTATCTAACAGACTTTGCGGCACTTATGGCTACCCGGAAGTACGGAAAAGTATCAGATGGACCACCTTAATGGGAGTTCTGTTCGGGAGCGCGTTTTGTGAGAACCGCGCGATCATTTGATAGATTATAGATAATGGTACTGCCGGACTTCGCACGATTGCGCATTGCCAAATGGGCTTCGCAAAAAGGTGACGTGGCCATGGGGTCTTTCAGAAGAACAAGGGCTTCCCTGGCGACCTTCCTGCTGGTGTCCGCCGCCCTCGCGACCCCGCAACTCGCGGTGACTCTTCATGCTCAATCCACCGATGCAGCACAACTCGATTCGGCCGATGCCGGCTTGTTCCAGCAGGGGCTTGACGCTCAACACAAGCGGGACCTCGCTACTGCAGAGAACGACTATCGGGAGCTGTTAGCCCGGAGTTCAGGATTTTTGCCTGCGCGATTCAACCTTGGTCTGGTGCTCGACGCCGAGGGCAGGACAGCGGAAGCGCTGGACGCCTTCGAGGCGGTCGTCGCATCAGATCCCGGCTTTCCCGCCGTACAGATGTTTGCCGGCATTGAGAATTTCAGGCTGGGTCGATTGCCGGCGGCACAGACGGCGCTGGAACTTGCGACTCGGCAGTCGCCGGAGAATTTGCAGTGCTGGTTCTGGCTCGCGCGGACGGATTTCGCTGCCGGGAAGACGCTGGAGGGCAAAGCGGCGGTGGACAAAGCTCTGGCGATTTCGCCCGAGGAGCCACGTGTCCTCTATCTTCTTGCTCAATATCAAATATCCGCGCAGGATCTGGCCGGCGCCGAGCGCACCCTCACCGGCCTGGCAACGCGGTACCCGAAGGTGCCCGATTTCCACGAGTCCCTGGGCAGCGTCTATTACCTCGAAGCCCGACTCGACAAGGCCGAAGAGGAGTATCGGACCCAATTACAGCTGGATGCAAATAATCCCCAGGCCTTTTCCATGCTCGGAGTGATCCTGCTGGATCGCGGTCAGGCGAAGCAGTCGATTGAGTATTTGGCAAAAGGCCTCGAAGCGAACCCGCGGATTGCTTACCTGCAACGCAAAATAGGTCAGGCGCTGCTGGAGAGCGGCCAGGCGCTGGAAGCCGTGGAGCACCTGAGGCAGGCGACGGCGCTGGATCCGCGCGATGCAACCGCTCACTTTCTTCTCTGGAAGGCCGATAGCTCGCTCAACCGGAAGACGGAAGCCGCCGCAGAACTCGAGGCGTTCCGAAAACTGCAATCCCAGCCACAAATGCCGGTGGGACTGCCGCCGACCACGGCGCAGGGAGCGGTGCCGCATTGAGATCGAAAACAACAAGGCGTGACTTCCTTCGTGATTTAGCCTGGCTTCCTGCAGCGAGCGTTTGGCCCGGACGCGTGTGGGCGGATGCCGGCGATCCTGCAGCAAAAGCGAATCCATATCACGTGGAGTTCGACGATGTCACCGCAGAGAGCGGCATTCGGTTTGTGCATGAGCGCGCGGCATCGACCGAGAAGCTGGTTGTGGAGACGATGGGCGCGGGCTGCGCCTGGCTCGATTACGACCAGGACGGGTTTCTCGACGCGTTTTTTGTGAACAGCGGCGCGACACCGCAATTTCATCCTGCATCGATGCCGCAGCCTGCCCTATACAGAAACAACGGCGACGGAACTTTCACCGATGTCACGGTCAGGAGTGGAATTCGAGTCAACGACGGTTTCTATATCGGGGCGGCGGTCGGCGATTTCAATAATGATGGATATCCGGACATCTATATGACCGGATATGGCAAGTCAGTGCTCTATCGAAACAACGGCAACGGTACCTTCACCGACATAACGGCTCGGGCAGGCGTGGAGAATGCCGGCCGATGGGCTACCGCAGCCGCCTGGTTCGACTATGACCACGATGGACGGCTCGATCTTCTGGTCACGAATTACATCGACTACGACTGGAATCACGATCCGTACTGTGGAGCGCGGCTTCCCGGTTATCGAGTCTATTGCGACCCGTTTCATTTCCGCGGGACCTCGATGCGGCTGTATCACAACAATGGCGATGGCACATTTACGGATCGCACGGAACAAGCCGGGCTCCTGAATCCGGAAGGCAAGAGCCTCGGACTGGTCATCGCGGACTTCGACGGCGACGGCTGGGATGACATCCTGATCGGAAACGACGGCATGCGTTCGTTTCTCTACTTCAACAATCGCAATGGAACCTTCCGGGATGCGACTTATGAATCAGGCGCCGGATTCGGGGGAAACGGCGAAGTGGAGTCGGGCATGGGCATCGATGCAGCCGATGCGACCGGCAAAGGACGGATGGACTTCTTCGTCTGTCATATGGACAATCAGCCGAACCGGTTCTACGTGAATAATGGCGACGGTACATTCACAGACCGCACCATGAATACCGGATTTGGCTTCAGCGGAATCAGGAATACGAGCTATGCCGTTCGTTTTGTCGATTGGGACAATGATGGCAATCGTGACCTGATCGTGGTGAATGGGTCGATGCTCGATAATATTCGGCTGTATCATCCGGATTCCAGCTATGCGGAAGCAAAAATGCTTTATCGGAATACGGGAGAGGGTCAGTTTGTCGATGCCTCAGGCACGCAACCGGCATCGTTTGGAGTCGCACGGGTGGGTCGTGGTTTGGCCGTCGGCGATTACGACAACGATGGCAACATCGACTTCCTGCAGAGCAACAACGGGGAGCAGGCGCAGCTTTATCGTAATCTCGGCGCCAGGGGCAATCACTGGATCACGTTGAAGCTGATCGGGACGCGCAGCAATCGAGATGCAATCGGGGCGCGCGTGCAGCTACGTGCCGGAGACTTCTTCAGCTTCGATCAGGTGCGCAGCGGCGGCAGCTACTGCTCCTCGCACGACCTTCGCCTTCACTTCGGCCTGGGAGCACGAGAGAACGCGGACGAAATCGAAATCCGATGGCCCAGCGGCGTCACCGACCGCCTGACGCATCTCAAAGCGAATCAGTTCTACGCGGTTCGCGAGGGGGAAGGAGTCGTACCCTCTAAGTTCCCCCGGTTTCGCAATCGGCATTAAGCGATTCTTCAGCGCGGTTCGTCGGCGATGATGATGCCGCGCTGCAGGGCGGCACTGACGGCCTCGGCGCGGTCGCTCACGTCGAGCTTGGCAAAAATGCTGATCGTATGATTTCTTACGGTGTTTTCGCTGTTCCCCAAAACGCGTGCGATCTCGCGGTTGGTTAGTCCGCTCACCAGCAGACGGAGTACTTCATATTCTCGTGCTGTGAGGTCAGGCCGGCCAGAACGCTGACGAAGAATCGCTTCCATCCATGGAGGTACCGATCGACGGCCGGCGGCAACTGCGTGAATGGCCTCGAGAAGCGGTTCCCTGCCGACGTCCTTCAAAATGTATCCGAGCGCGCCAGCTTCAAGGGCCTGATAAATCTCCTCTTCGCTTGTGTAGCTGGAAAGGATCAGGGCCCGGGTTTCCGGGGATTCACTGGAGACGGTGCGCAGGGCTTCAATGCCTCCGCCATCGGGCATACGCAGGTCGAGAAGCAGAACGTCGGGGCGAAGCTGGCGGCATGCCTCGATGGTGTGGCGTCCGGTTGCCGCTTCGCCGATGACATCGATGTCGGGCTCTCCGCTGAGCAGGCTCCTGAGGCCAAGACGGAACAGCAGGTGATCATCGCAGATCAAAACGCGGATTGTCTTTTGCATCCATTTGCTCCGAGCGGCCAAAGGCCGCTAACCGGAGACCGCCGAGTCGACGCAGCGTTCTCCTGAATAGAGACAAGGTATAGCCCCACGCCACGGAGCGAGAACGCGGAAGCGGAACGCGCACCCTGATGCAGGTGCCGGCGGGGGCCGATGTGAGTTGAAAATCGGCGCCGATGCGGGCCGACCGCTCGCGCATACCGGCGAGCCCGTAATGGCCCTCCTCAGTACCGGGCGCAGCATCAGGATCAAAGCCGGTTCCATCGTCGGAGACAGTGACGGACAGAAGTTCCGGAGCATAGTGGAGCTCCACCTGAACCAGCGCAGCTTTGGCGTGGCGAACCGTATTGGCAACACACTCCTGGATAATGCGGAGAAGATTCGATTCGATTTCAACCGGGAGCCGACGCTCTGTGCCATAACTGCGAATGGCCAGGGTGATTCCGCTGGCAATCTGCACCGCCAGCAGGCGCCGGAGCAATTCAGAAAAGCGCGCTTCGGCATGCAGTGCACGCAGGGAAGCAATAGAAAGATGGGCTTCACCGCGGCTGCGTTCCGCCATCTGCAGAGCGCGGGTGACCGATTCCGGAGTGCTGATCCGTCCTTCGCGATCGATCGCGCTTTCCAACTGGAAGGCGATTGCGGCATAGCCCTGCGCCAGGGTGTCATGCACCTCGCGGGCCATGCGCAGGCGCTCATCGAGCACAGCCCGCATTCGCCAGTGTTCGGCGCGAGAATAGACAAAGAGTCCCAGAAGTGCAACGACGGGCAATGCCATGCCTGCCGCGAGGAGGTTGCGCAGAGCCCACCATGGGGGTCCGGCCAGAACATGGACGTCGCTCGAAGAACGAAGCAGGATGGCAAATCCGGCGGCGTTGCCGGTGAACGCCGGATCGACGACGCAGACGCCCCGTACGCGGACCCTGCTGTGAGGCCTGATGTTACGAAGCGGGGAAGGATTGGCCTGGGAGTCAACGATGGAGACAAAGTGCTGGTAACCGCTGTGCAGCAACAACTCGATTTGTCCGCCGGCAGAATCCCGGACACCATCGACTTCCGCCTCGGTTTCGATGAAGCGGGCATCATAGAGGCCGACAGCGGCCTGGGTGGCCGATACAGAGATGGGAGGGGCGGGACTCCGCTGCCAAAGGACGTGACCGGTGGCCTTGTGGAGCGCGGCGCTGAAATGAGAAGGTTCCACCTCTCCGGCAATCTGCACTTCGTCGCCAATCTTGAGGGATGGCGCGTGCAGGAATTCGACCGTCGCGCCGCCAGTCGCATCCTGCACGTACACACGCGGAGAAATGAGAGTGACACTGCCGCGGATGGCGACGGTGACAGGTTGCCCTGCAGATAAACCGCTCAACTGGCCAATGGGCGCCAGTGGCGCGGTGGCCGCCTGGTGAAGATTTTCGGTGAACTGGGAGCTGATGCCTGGCTGGTTCAGGCGCAGAGAGTTGAAGCCAGCTTCGCTCTGGAGAAAGCCCGGTTTCGGTTGTGGCGGAGCCTGAGCCAGCAGCGGATTGAGTTCGCCGGAGCCCGCGCGGCTGACGCGAATGTTCTTCCACAGGCCGCCGGAAGAATAAGAACGCAGGCCGATGCGACCCGACCGAGCGCACGAGGGCTCGTACATAGCGACCCAGGTGCGGTCTCCGGGAGTGCCGCTGGATGCGACCGCTGCGATCGAACAGCCGACGGCGACGATATGGAGGTGGTACCAGTGGGAGGGAAGAAGCCGCTCACGTGGAGAAACGGCCTGGTATTCGGCCCAACCGTGATCGGCGCGGCCGATGGTGAGGCTGTTGTTGCTGTCGCGCAGACCGACGTAATAGCCGCTGTAAGAGTCCACTCCCTCCTCTTCATCGCTGGACCTCACAATGATGCCCGCGTCGCCATCTTCTCCGAGGAGGCTCACGTCAGCGTCGACGGCATAATCGGACCACGCGGGAGAACCGGTGATAAATTTCGCACCGCGCTCATCGGAGTTGTTTCGAATTCCTCCCTTGTACGGGCTCCACGCTCCACCGAAAGCCTGCCAGCCGTCAATGTCACCCGATGCAAAACTGTCCTGCCACGGGAGGCGATAACTCCGATTGGGCCAGAGTGCCAGGGCGCCCACAAGAGCAGCGAAGAGCAGCACTGCCGTGACGATGACACCCCCGAAGGAGCGAGGCGCGCCGCGCAGCCTCATGGCGCGCCTCGCCAGTCGGTGGAGAGTATTTGCTGGATATCAGGGCGGTCAATATTGTCGCGGGTTATGAGGAGAGGGGGGATCAGAACCGTTGCCTGAACTGAACGGCGATGACGAAGCGCGGCGATAGCCTCTTCAGCACGCTGGCCGATCATGAAACTGTTTTCCGCGATGACCGAATCCATCTGACCTTCGCGGATACCTTCCATTAGGTCCAGCTCCTGGTCACAGCCGATAAGGTAGACATCTTTCGTGCGGTGCAGCAGGCGAAGGGCGGTCAGAGCGCCCTCGCTGTCGGTGCTGGTGAGTGAGACGATCGCAGCGAGTTGTGAATTGCGCAGGAGGATTTTCTCGGCATTCTCCGCCGCCTCTTCGAATGTCGGTGAGCTGGAATCGCGCTCCCGGATCGAGACAGCCGGAAACTCAGACACGAGGGTCTCTTCAAAAGCTCTGGAGCGTATCCAGTTCCCGGTCGAATTGGGATCATTACCCAGCAGGGCAACGTTTCCAGAACCATGCAGCAGCATGCCAACCCGACGAGCGGCCATCCGTCCCATGACCTGGTCGTCATTGAGCACGAAAACAAGGCCGTTGCCAGCCGGTATGGGAACGGAGCTCCCGGCGACCACGACCGGAATATGTCTGGCAATCGCCAGCCGCAGAGGGGAAATTAGCGCCAGATACTGCGTCGGAGCAACTACGAGGCCGACATCTTCCCGGCGGATTGCGGATTCGATGAGCTCGATTTGGCGTTCTACATCGTCACTGCGCGTCGGAGCATTCCAGTAAATGCGGAAACCGTCGCGTAATGCGGCTTTGCGGGCTCCGGCGTGCGCCGCCTCCCACAACTCATTGCCGGTGGTCTGGGCAATAAACGCAATGGTCGGGACGGAGTTCTCCGCAAGGGAAGGCCGCAGCACAAACCAGGAGCCGGCGAGGATGAGACCTGCGACTCCCGGCGCCAGCCATGTCCAATTGCGTCTGGATCGGTGCGACGGAGGACGTGAAACGGACCTGACTTTCATACTGGACTTCGCCCGATCAGGATAGGTTGCGATCCTCGCACCAATGTACTGCCTTTGAAACTGCGCTGCACACCATCCAGATGCAGGAGGCGAAACAGGCCCGTCAATAGTCCGGATAGACCCCTCCGTGATCCCTGCGGGCAAACGTAGAATGTTCGCGCGCAGAGAGCGCCATTTCCGCCGGGGGGAAGCGATGAGTTCAGAGGGATTGAATCGGAGAGAGTTTTCCGCTTTGCTGGCGGGAGCCGCCATCAGCCTGAAAGGCGGAAGCGGGACGGAACCCATGGGCGGCAGCGTGCCGCTGCAAAATGACGACCAGACAGATCACGCGTTTCCGGCCGGCAATTACACTCCATTCGGCTATCTGGATAATCCCGGCCACAGCGCCGTTATGAATCGCAGCGGAGTCATCCGCAGCGTGCCGCCTTTGGGATTTGGCTGGTGGGCGCGACGGATGCCGTGGCCTTATGGCCTTGGCGCTCTGCGCGAGGTGAATTATCTTTCCCTGCTGCAGATCGCTGCAGCCATTGATAACGATCTCTTTCTCACGCCGGAAGATTTCGACAAGCAGGGGGCGACGCTCTCATCGGACCATCACACCAAAAATCTCTTTCGATACAACTGGGAGCACAAGGGCGTTCGTTTTCGCATCTCCTGGGTCCTGGCCAGCCCGGATGAGCTGGTGGCGCGATTCGATCTGCACAATGCGAGCCAGGAAATGCGGCATGTAACGCTGCATGCAACCAACATCTATGGTTTTCCCGAAGAACAATGGTGGGGGTCGGACGGCGCCTGCACTGCAATCAAAGGAGGCCGTGCGGTCTCGAAAATATGGGCATATGGAGACGTCTTCACGCTCTCCGCCGATCGCGAGCCGCATTGTGCAAAGGCAACGATGGACGAAGCCGAATGGGAGCGCTGGATCCGGGACAATGATGCCAGCAGCAACTCCGGATCGTCGGGGAAGTTTCCAGGTGCGACCCGTGCGCTGCTGAGCTACGACCTGCAAATCGGCGGCGGCCGGAAGGAAGTTCTCACACTGGTGCTGACGCGGGGTGTGGATCAGGTCAGCTCCGAACGTCATTCCAGAAGCGCCATCGCCGAAGCGAGCACCACTCTCCAGCGAAGGCTGCAGGACGATGACCGATTCTATGCAAAGGCTGCGCTGCTCAGCGGCGACTGGCCCGAGCAATGGAAGAACGGGTGGATCTACGATCTGGAAACCCTGCGCATGACGATGCGGCCTCCGCTGGGCATCTACAAACACGCCTGGGACGGGATGCAGATCTTTACGCCCCGCGCAGTGCTGGGCGAATCCATGCTGGATTCGATGGCGCTGAGCTATGCGGACATGAATCTCGCGAAGGAAGTGGTGCTTGGCACATTTGCCGACGCGCCTGCCGCGAATGTGCCATGTTCCCGAGAAGACGGCAGCATGAACATGATCTGCGCGGATGGATCGGAAGTCGGAACCGCTCCGACCTGGGGCATGCCGTTCCGGGTGATCCGGTCGATGTACGTACGCAGCGGAGACCGTGAGTGGCTGGCGGCGCTGTACCCGCACGCTCGCAATTTTCTTAACTGGTGGCTGGCCAACCGCACCGATGGCAGCGGCTGGTTCCACTGCAAATGCAGCTGGGAATCGGGGCAGGACGCATCGAAGCGCTTTCTGGTCGCCGAGGAAAACCCGGGTGCGACGGCAGACTTTGTGCGAACCGTGGATGTGGAGGCCGCTATGGCTGAGGCATTCCAGGCAATGGCGCAATTGTGCACCGATGCGGGTTTTCGACAGGATCAGGCCCGGTGGACCGAACTTGCGCAGAAGCGGATCGCCAGCACCCAGGCGATGTTCGTGGATGGGTGGTTCCGCGATTTCGACGGTCGCAATAATCAGCCCATCATTCTGAAGGACTATTACGACGTCATGATGCTGTATCCGCTGGCTGCGGGGATCACCACGCCCGATCAGGCCCACGCGCTTACACCGCGGCTGGGATATTTTGCGGACAATCCGCGTTTTTGGCTGGAGTGGCCGTCGTTCATGTTTCCGTACACCGAGGCCGCATGGAACGCGGGCCAGCGAAAACTGGCAGGGGAAGTGGTTGCGAGGACGGCGGACCGAGCTTATCGCAGGACGGATGCGCGCAAAACTAAATCGATCGCTCCTTTCGAATCGACGCTGCCCCGGGAATACCAGTATCGAATTCCCGGGATCGCGAATGAATTTTGGGCGGTCGATGAGGACAACCCAGGCGGCTGTGAGAACTATGGCTGGGGAGCGACGCTGCCCACGCTCATCCTGCGCAATGTCGTCGGATTTCGGGAGTTTGAAGATCCAGCGCGGAACGCACTGCTGCTGGCTCCAGCTTTGCCTGCTGCCCTGATGAAAGCAGGAGCCAATTATGAGGTAAAGAATGTCAGTCTGCGTTCCGTTACCATGAGCCTCACCTTCAGCGTGGTGGACGCGGCAAATATCAACATCCGCGTGCAGGTATCGGGAAAACTAAAGAGCATTGCAGCGACGGAGTCTGCGGGCAAGAGGCTGGCCACGGCCGATACGCGATCGGGAGAGGCGGTCCTGGAATTCAGGGCCGTCAACGGGGACGTTTACAACCTCAGCTTCCAGACTTAGGCGGAGGAAGACAGCGCAAAGGTCCCGTTCAGGACTTTTTCTCCGGTGCTTCGTCGTCGGCCTGACGATGTGCCCCGGGAATTCCGTGAGGAAATGCGGTGATCCGCAGCTTGGCCGCCGCATACGGCACCAGCGAGATGCGGGTGATGGATTTTGAATTGTCCACGGGCACAGGACTTGCCGGCATCGAGTCGGCAACCCCGTCTTCCTCGCGCCAGCCGGGGACCGGAAATGCGGGAACTTCGATTCGCACAGGAGCAGCTGCGAGGGTAAACACCTGGGATTCCATGGGAGCTTCGTGAACCGTCAGAGCTGCATCGGGCTGATCCGGATTGAGAGCGAGGGCATAGTTCCACGCCGAAGCCGGATAGGCCTGCCAGTCACTGGCCTGACCGCGATCCACAAGCTTGAGCCAGCTTGCGCCGATCGGCAATGAATAGACGACAGGGCCACGCTCGACGGCAACAGAGTCTCGATACCAGCGGGAGGTCCGTGCCGGCATCGGCAAGGTCAGCGTCACTCCATCGCCCCTGGTCCACTCACGGCGAATCTCTGCGAAAGAGCCCGGCTCGACCGGGCGTCCCGGCTCCTGATTCACGCGGACTTGTGCCCCGTGGGCCCAGCCAGGGATGCGCATCTTCAGCGGGAAAGTATGCGGCGAGGCTGGATCGACGTGGAACCGGATTTCTTCGCGGAATGGATAATTCGTTTCTTCGCGAATGGTGACCGGCACCGGGCCGATGCGGGTGCGGACCGTGGACGGTGCATAGGCCACCGCCGCAATGCCGGCGTCAGGAGTTTGCATCCACAAACTCGCCGTGAATTTCGGCCAGCCCTGGTGAAAATTCGCGGTGCAGCAGCCGAAGTTCGGAGCCAAGCCGTAGATGTTTGACTCGGGACCGTCGGTGGTCCACGGGCGCCGGTGAAGGCTGACTTCAACCTGATTGGGTTCCTGATTGTACTGATGGGCCCACATGTCGTCGGTGAAGGTGCCTGGCAGAGCATTGAAAGCGATCCGCTCAAGGCGGTCACCCAACTCGGGAATGCCGGTGATCGCGAGGGCCTGTTCCAGAGAGAACATCGCCTCAACGACGGCACACAGTTCTATTCCCTGGACTGGATTGGGTCCGGCGAAGTGCTCATCGGCCGAGAACATCCCGTTGGGGAGGCCATGCCAGCGATCCAGCGCAGCAAACTGTCTGAGTATTCCAGTCTTGTCCTCAGGGTTGCCGTCGAGAAGGTAGTGAACGGGCGAAACCTTGAGGGCCATAGCGTTGTTCACGCCGTGGGTTTGCATACTGCGATCCGGAAATTTCACCTTGGTGTTCAGGCCGAGATACTCCGGCGTGCAGCGGAAGGTGTAGCGAAAATCAGTGAACTGCGCTCGCCAGTCATAGCCCTGCTCGGCAAGCAGGCGGGCCAGCTGCATCAGTTTTGGGTTGCCGTTCCGGGTGTAGAGCCAGATGACGCTCAGCGCCTGATCCTGCCACCGGTAGCGGCCCCAGTCGCGGAGCGGCCGGCCGGGAAGTTCGCGCAGACAATAATCGAAATACCGCTCCATCACCGGAATAACGCGATCATCGCCACTGGCCTCCTCATATTGGCAGAGCGCCTTCAGCATGACCATGCGGGGCCACCAGTCGTTGTTCGAACCCGGGCCAAAGAAGCCCGATGACTGCGCGTGGCCGAGGGTCCAGTCAATGAATCGCAGAGCCTTGCTCTGGAGAGTCTGATCCTCAAGTTGCCAGGCAAGGGGAACCAATCCGTCGACGAAATAAGGCCCTCTCTCCCAGGACTCTCCGGTACCGCCGATCCACCCACTATTGGGGCCAACATCCGGCCACACTTCGTCCAGATGTCCCCCAAGACCGTTGGCCTGAAGGAGCAACTGCTCCCGAAGCCATCCCTCCGGCCGGATCGAACCCAGCTTTAAAGGTGTCAGTGCCATGGATCCGAGCGGAGCGCGGGAGGATCCTGTGGCAGAGACTGGCCTTTTGTCGTTGGGTGAGGAGGACAACGGAAGAAGGGTACGTGTAGCCGACAATGCCGACGAGGCGCCGAGCGCGAACAGGAACTGCCGCCGGTCGAATGGGTTATTCATCAGGCCGAAATCTCTCCAAATGACACACGGTAAGCAAGTTGTCGGTATGCGGAAATAGTCCAAGTGGTCTATTCCGCAGGCCTGCGAACGCGAATAAGAAAAATGATGAAGAGGGGCTTGACAGGGCTTCCATCTATAATCTATAAACGCGCGTGTTGATGATCACGTTGAAATGAATTCGCGCAGTTTCCGCTCTGGGTCTCGGGCAAGGAAGCGCAAATGATCCGAGTTTTAACAAAATGGCCAAAGATTATAGCAGGTCAAATCCTGGGGTCAATAGTTTATTCGCAACTGGATTTTTATTTTTACAACCGCCGAATATGCTGGCGGCGCGAACCGGGGAGTTCCTGTGGGTGATGCTGCCAGGCGACCGCGAAGCAAGAAACCGAAGACTGAGCCTGGGCACACATGGCACGGGCCTGCAGCAAAGAGTTTTGAAAGCGAGGCGACGCAAATGAACAAAGTTCACAGAGTAATTACAGCATTGTTCTCCTTCGCGGTTCTGAGTGTGCTTCTGCTGGCGGCGTTGCCGGCACACGGACAGAGCGCGACCGGCACCATTGAGGGGTATCTCAGCGACTCCAGCGAGGCGGTGATTCCGGGAGTGACCCTGCTGGCGACCAACGTCGCAACAAACCAGCAGTACAAAGCCAATTCGGATCCTTCGGGGCACTTCAGTTTCCTCGAACTGCCTGTCGGCACCTACGAGGTGAAGGTCAGCCTTCCGAGCTTCAAAGAGTTCACGAGAACGGGAATCATCGTGTATGCGAACAGCCACAACCGGGTCGACATTGTGCTTCAGGTTGGCTCGACGGCCGATACCGTTCATGTCAGTGGACTTCCGCCGCAGGTCAACACCACCTCACCCACCGTCGATTCCACGATTACGGAAAAGCAGATCACGGATCTGCCGCTCAATGGGCGCGATGCCGGATCGCTGGTAACTCTTGCGCCCGGAACCAACAATTACTCGAACGTAAACTGGTGGGGATTTCCAACGACCTTTATTACCAGCAACGGATCCTACTTCCAGAATCGCGGTACGGACTGGCTCCTCGACGGGGGTTTGTTTACGTGGACCTACGTTAACTCCGGCCTGCAGTTGCCGAACCCCGACGCGCTGGAGGAATTCACGTACAGTTCCAGCAATCGCGCCTCCGAATTCGGGCGGAACGACTCGGCTACGGTCAACGCCGTGATCAAGTCGGGCACCAATCAGTTCCACGGAAATGTCTGGGAATTTAACCGGAACGCCGGCTTGAACGCCCGCTCCTACCAGCAGTCGAACGTGAACCCCAAGCTGGTGCAGAATCAATTCGGCGGCACCATCGGCGGACCCGTCCTCAAAAACAGAGCATTCTTCTTTGGAAGTTATGAGGGATATCGGCAGACGGGGTCAGCCTTCTCGTTTGCGGCTCTCGTCCCCACCGAGGCGGAGCGCCAGGGAAACTTCGCAGGGGTAACGCCCGCTCCGGTTGACCCGAGCACGGGGCAGCCTTATCCGGGCGGCCAGGTCCCCGTCGATCCCGTTATCGCCAAATTCCTCCAATACGTTCCAAAACCCAACCTCGGAACCAATGGCTGGCAGGGCAACTCTCCCAACAACTCAAATTACGACGAGTATGTCGCACGTGGCGATTACGACCTGACACAACGGCAGCGACTGACGGGAAGCTTTTACAGGCTGAATAACCACATCGTGAGTAATCAGGGAAGTACGATCTTTCTGGATCCGTCGGCCACGGAATACATTACCTCCGGCAAGCAGTATCAGATCAATGCGTCGCATACTTACACATTCTCGCCAACCAGGCTGAACACGGCGCGCTATGTTTTCCTTGATGTCGGCGCCAGCCGTGGATGGCTGAACTCCAACTTCACTCTGCAGTCCCTCGGATCGCAGTTCAGCAGCGCATTTGCACAGCCCCCGGACATCATTGTGCAGAATTACTTTAACTTCGACGCGACCAATGATGGCACCGTGTACACACACAACCAGGAACTGGAAGACACGTTCCAGTGGATTAAAGGCTCCCATCAGCTCACCATGGGAGGCCAGGGAATCTATTATCACGATAACCAGTTCACCAGTCCGGGGCCCTGGATCTACTTTTACGGTACCGCCACGGGGAATGCTCTGGCCGATTTTATCGCCGGGAACGTCGGCTCATTTCAATACAGTGTGCCGAATTTGACGGCAGATGTGACAGTGCACTGGCTGTTCAGTGGGTTTGTCAACGACAACTGGAAAGTAACGCGCAAATTATCCATCACCGCGGGTCTGCGATGGGAAGATTTGACGGGCGTCACTAACCCGCAGGATTATCGGACCACATTCAAGCCTAACGTACAGTCCCAGGTCTTCCCCAACTATCTGCCTGGCTGGTTGTTCAAGAACACGATTACAGGAAAGACCGACCCGGGGTGGAGTAACGCCGGATATCAGGCTCCGCAGGAAGTGGATCCCCGGATTGGATTTGCATACGATGTCTTCGGAAACGGGAATACCGCGGTGCGCGGCGGAATCGGAATCTACGGTGGAGAGGTTGAAACGATTGGATGGCAGAACGGCAGTCCATTCGCCAATCCGTCGCCCAGCTGCTTCACGGGCAATCAGACGTTTGTTCCGATCAGTAATCCCTACGTAAACACCTGCGATCCCATCACGGCGGCGAAAGGGTGGACCGGGCCGCCTGCCGACTACTCCGCACCCATACCTTATGCGGGTGGCGGGCTTGATCCTCGCACAAAGAAACCCTACGCCTTCAACTATAGTCTCGGCGTCCAGCACCAGATCAGCCAATCCATGTATGTCGAGGCATCCTATGTCGGCAGCCTGGTGCGAAAAGTGTGGTTCAATTATGACTACTTCGGTGGGGCGCAGTATGCTCCAGGAGCGACCGAGTCCACACAGAGCCTGGCCGATCGGTATCCTTATCTTACCGGCAAGGTTTCGGGTGTGTTCGTGAATGGCACTCCGGACAACGCTTCTTACCATGGACTGCTGATTCAGTTCAATCGGCGCATGCGAAGCGGGTTGCAATTTACCACCTCCTACACCTGGTCGAAAGCGCTGGACGCGAACCACTGGCCGGTGCAGAACTGGGCGGTGCCACGGATGCGATGGGGCATCAGCGACAGCGACTTCGCCAGTAACCTTGTAGGCAGCTTTGTCTATGAGCCGCCCGTTCATCTGGACAATCACTTCGCCCAGGCAATTCTGAGCGGATGGGAGCTTACGGGACTAGTCCAGTTCCAGGATGGTCAGCCACTTACAGTCCTGACCGGAACCGACAATCTGGTGAACAGCTACTACGGTTCGCGTCCTAACCAGGTCAGCGATCCGACTCTGAGCGCACACCGTTCACGGCCGGCGGAGATGGCGAAATGGTTCGACACCAGCGCGTTCGCCGATCCAGGGATTGGGGTTGCAGGAAATATCGGAGTCGACACCCTGCGCGGTCCCGGCAGGAAGAATATCAACGCGTCCCTGCTGCGGAGCATTCCAATAACCGAGCATGCACGGTTCGAATTTCACTTCGACACGTTCAACACCCTCAATTGGGTGAATCTCGGCAATCCCAACAGCACAATGAACAGTCCGAATTTCGGAAAGATCACGAGTGCCGGAGCCATGCGTCAGTTGCAGCTTGGCGGAAAAATCAACTTCTAACTGTGGGGACGAGGGAGTTCAACTGCTCCCTCGTCCTCATTTCATCCGATAGATCGAAAGAGGATGATGTTCCCCGGATCTGATCGTTGTTCGGCACTGAGAGGAATCGGAGGATTGTTGTTTCGCTCCCTCAGTGCCGTTGCTCTCTCAATCGTATTGTGGACGACGTCATTTGCGCAGACGAATGACACATCGCCGTTTGACCGGCTAAGCCGGCCTGACAAGACGGAACTGACCGACGCATTCAGTAACGTTGCTGCTACCGGTGGTGAGTTTGGGCTGCCGTGGATGTGGTGGTGGCATCGGATTAATGCGGGATGGGGTACGGTGCGTCCGGAAGTCGCGCGTTTGGTCGTCTATGACGAGCGCAGCCATCAGACCATGTGGCTGCAGGGCGGAGAACGCACCTGGACGGCGGATCATCTCCATCAAAGCGCAAAGCTGAACGGACTCACGCTTTCTGAAGATAAGTCTGTCGTCGGCGACTCGGTGGCCGACGTCCTGCGCATTACAAACGGTTCCGCCGAAGCACGCTCACTCAAACTGTACTTTCTCGGCCATCCTGAGGCGCATTCCCCAGGCAATCCTGACAGCCGCGGCCTGTCGATTGCGTTTGACCCATCCTCCAATTCGATCCGTCTTACCGAGGAAAAGAGATACGGTCAGCACTATTTACCAGGAGTGATAGAGATCGACCAGCGGATCGGCAGTTCTCTCCCCATTTCCGGATGGGCTATCGGAACTTTCGATGGCGACGTGGAGAAGTTTCTTGGCCGTGACCTCGGGATGGGCGCGTTCAT
>DASZYN010000850.1:0-1834 GCA_035545435.1 Acidobacteriaceae bacterium
TCCCGAATGGGAAATTCGCTGAAAAACGCTCTGACCGCTGAAACGACTCTGTTACCGAGCCGCCGTTACCGAGCCGCGACCGCAAGGGCCTGTGAAATAATCAATTTTCGGAAGAGCTGGCTTGGCACGCTGGCGCCTCACGACGTTGCTTGAATTTTGCGGGTTAATTCTCGAAGATTGGCTGGCCGCCGCTTGTGCCGGTTTTTAGGCTCTGAAACAATGATTTTGTTCGATTGGGCCGTGTGGCGAAGCCCTCTGGTTTCTCAGCTAAGCCGCTGCTAAGCCCAGCCGCATCCACTGGGTCACGTTGTACGCTATGGCGATCCATGTGGCTTCCATGGCAGCTTTCATCAACCCTCGCACTTTGAAGCGGCTCAGCTTTTTGACTCCCTTCGTCCACAGGTGCGGGAACTCGGCGATCTCACATCGCCTCTTGTAAAGTTGAGCCACTTCGGGCCGCTGCATTCGATCCAGGTACTGCTGCATCGCCTCGCTTTCCATCACGCGATGCACTCGGCGCGGGCCCGAGCGCGATCCGCAACATTCCGCACGCCGTTCGCATCCGGCGCAGTCCGCCGCCTTGGCTTGATATATTTTGCGGCGCACGCTGTAATGCACCTTCTCACCGATCGCCACCAGCTTTTTTCCTTCCGGACAGATCAGGCACTGGCTGGATTTCTCCATCCGGAACTGCGATGGCGCAAACTCCGATGCGATGCCGTTCACCTTGCATGCTCCGGCTTCGCGTGAGGTATCTACCTTCCACGGCGCGATCAACTCTACTCCGGCTTTGGTGGTTTCTTCTATGTTCGGGCGCGATACATATCCGTTGTCGGCGATGATCTGCCGGGGCAAAACTCCGCAGTCTTTCTTCACCCGCTCCAGCGCTGGCATCAACTGATGCTGATCGTTGGGGTCCGTGGTGAGCCCGATCGCAACGATCATGCGCGATTTGGCTTCCGTGCTCACCTGCACGTTGTAACTCGGCGCCCAGGAACCGTCGGGGTGTTTCATCTTCACTGCGTCCGGTTCGCTTTCGCTCACCCGCACCTGGTCGCGCTCACTTGCCCGGGTCTGGGCCTGCTTTTTCTTTAGTTTTTTCAACGCCGACTGCGCCCGGCTCAGCGCCTCGTGCGCCACCCGGCTTTGCGCCGCCTGGCGCTTTTTATCCATCTCTTCGTTTTCCGCTGCCGCCGCATCCAACTTCTTGACCAGCTGGCGCGCCTGCTTCACCCGCTCTTCCAGCTTCTTCCGCCGATGCAGCGAATACTTTCCCGCCACGGCGCGCACCTTGGTTCCGTCGTGGAGCAACGTTGTCATGTCGATCACTTCCGCTGCGTCCAGCATTCCCAATAACTCGGCAAATAGATTCTCCAGCGCCGTTTGATGTCCTACCCGGAAATCGCTCAGCGTATGGTGGTTGATCACCTGATCCGCCGACAGCCACCGCAGTCCAGGCTCGTATTCCATCATTCGCTCGATGGCCCGCGCTGACGCCACACCCATGCTGTAGCTATACACCCAGATGCTAATCAGCAGTTGCGCCGACCAGCACGGGCGACCGGCTTCGCCCTCTCGGCTCTTCTGCCTGGCTTCGAACTGACTCAGATCAAACTCCTCGCTGAGTTTCCAAATCAGCCGCGCCGGGTGGTTGGCTTCGATCAAGGCTTCTACATCTAACGCCGCCAGGCGCACTTGGGCCCGATCCAGGTCGATCGTTTTGACCGACGCTTTTGGGACTTCTCTGGTAGTCTCCACATCCTGAGCTTAAAACAAACGGAAACATTTTCTGCTCCAAATGTCTTAAACTCGCGAGATTTTTTCACAGACCCGC
>DASZYN010000851.1:0-13817 GCA_035545435.1 Acidobacteriaceae bacterium
CGCACCGCGCCCGGTCTTGTGGAGGCAAGGTTTCACAAAGCTCGGGAAGATCTGTGGCGGGATCGCCCGCGCCCGGGTATGGCTGCGGTGGATCGACAATCAGCTGGTCATTCTCAAACAGGACGGAAAAACCCCGTACGCTCGGCACCGGCTTGCCCGGCCCGGCGAACCATTGCTCTTTCTGGGCCGGCACCGACGCGGTTTGGGCGGCCAGCGGACCGCCCGCAAGACAAAGCGGACATCGCGGACGAGTTTGGGCTCAGAGAATAACGTTTAGGGCTTATTGCTTGCACTCGCCGGATATGACTAAAATTGCAGGAACCAGGCTGTGGGGGCAGTTATGCATGAGGCCGATGGAAAAACTCTGACCCGCCGTACTTTACTTGGCGGCAGCGTCGCGGGGGCAACGCTGCTGGCAGGGCGCGCAAATGCCCAGCGCAAGAGCCGTCAGCCAAATGTGATTATGTTTTTGGCTGACGATCTGGGGGCAGCGGACATCGGCTGTTATGGCGCGCCGCAGATTCGAACCCCAGCGATTGATGCAATCGCGGCGGCAGGCGCTCGATTTACGCAGGCCTACGCCAATTCGGCTGTGTGCACGGCTTCGCGCGTCGGCATTATCACTGGCCGCTATCAATACCGGCTGGCCATCGGCCTGGAGGAGCCCCTCTCCGCCGTCTCGGATGTCGGGTTGCCGCCGGAGCAGCCGACACTACCGTCCCTGTTGCGGAAAGCCGGATATTCCACCTATCTGGTCGGCAAGTGGCACCTCGGTTCTCTGCCGAAATATGGCCCTCTGAAGAGTGGGTATGACCATTTCTGGGGCTTTCGCGGCGGTGCCCTGGATTACTTCTCGCACCAATCCAACGGTAAGCCTGACCTTTGGGACGACGACAGCGCAGTCGAGTCTAAGGGGTATCTTACGACACTGATCGGAGGGCGGGCTGCCGAAATCGTTCGCTCCCAAGCCGCAAGCAACAAGCCCTATTTTATCAGCGTACATTTCAACGCGCCTCACTGGCCGTGGGAAGGGCCGGAAGACGAAGCCCATTCGAAAGAAATCGGACCAAACATCAGTGATCCTCAGGGGGCCAAGCTCGCAACCTACAACAGAATGGTCGAAGCCATGGACCAGCAGATAGGTGCCGTGCTCCGCGCCTTGGAGCAGACCGGGCAAGCGGATAATACAATCGTTATTTTCACCAGCGACAATGGCGGCGAGCGCCTTTCCAACACTTGGCCCTTCACCGGAAAGAAAACTGAGTTGCTAGAGGGCGGCATCCGGATTCCATCCATAGTCCGTTGGCCGGGCCGGTTTCGTGCGGACCTGGTAAGCCCGCAGGTGATGATTCATATGGACTGGTTGCCGACCCTGCTGGCGGCGTGCGGCGGCCAGCCCGATCCGGGGTCTCCCAGCGACGGAATTAACCTGCTGCTAAAGCTGACCGAAGGCGTCGCGGCGACACCACGGACGCTTTTCTGGCGATATAAGTCGAACCAACAGCGCGCTGTGCGCGACGGCGACTACAAGGCGCTCAAGATCGGTACGCACGGATACTTATTCAACGTGGTGGACGATCCGCTGGAGCGTTCAGACCTGAAGACGAAGCATCCCGACATCTACCAGCGCCTAACCGGTGCTTGGAATGACTGGAACCGCGCAATGCTGTCGGAGACGGCGGATGCAAACACCTACAATAACAGTGCTGCGACCTGGGCCGACCATATCAACACGCCCCCGATAGACCGGCGTGCCTATGATGATGGCAGCCCCTGGCCATTGTAATTGACTTGGGCCACCCAGCCCCGCAGTTGCCGTAGCTTCGCGACAATCTCTTCCGCTGCGTGCCTTTTCCTTGCCATCAACCCAATCCTCCTTGGTCAAAACCATACTTCAGGGAGGACCATTTCAAAGGGGGCAGGACACTCGCCCCCGCACACTGCCTTCGCGAATAGGCGGAACCGCCTCGTCGAAGCGATATGTCTGTATTTCAGCGCTCATTTTATTCCCTTCCCTAAAGGACACCGAGAAATATTTCAGGCCAATTCCCCCCCATCAATTGGTATCGATAATCCGGTCAGGTACTGGGACTGGTCCGATGCCAGGAAAGTCACCACGCCGGCGACATCCTGCGGCTGGCCAATTCGTCTCAGCGGAACATTCCGGCCTACGCGATCAACGGCAGCCTGGTATTCCGCTTCGCCAAGGCCAGACCAGCGTGGAAATGCCGTTTCAATCGCACCGGGACACAGCGCGTTGACGCGAATGCCGTCGGGCCCCAATTTCCGCGCAAAGGCCCGCGCCATCATCACGACCCCCGCCTTGCTGATCGCATAGAGGGGGCAGCGGTCGCCGACCCGCAATCCACCGGCCGAAGACATGAAGATCATCGATGCTTGCGGCGCGCAGCGTCGCAGGAGCGGAATAGCGCAATTGGCGGCGAAAAAATGACTTTTCAGATTGACGTTGAACACTTCATCGAATTGTTCCTCCGTAACGTCGAAGCCATCCGGTCCTCTCATGCCGACATTTGCGAATAGGACATTGAGTTTTCCATACGTCTTGTCGACGAAGTCGAACAGGCCGCGCAATTGAGGCAACGAAGACGCGTCGGTCTCATATGAGACTGCCTCGGCCCCGGAAGCGCGCAGACCGCTGGCGGCCAGCTCCGCGGCGTCACCATTCCTGTCCGCAAGGATGACGGCGGCGCCTTTATCTGCCAGCGCGCGCGCCGACGCCAGGCCGATTCCGGCGGCTGCCCCGATCACCAGTGCCAGCCTGCCATTCAGATCAGACATCCCACGATCTCCCATAGGCTTAGAGGCCGCCCCATGCGCCGGAACGCAAGCGCTTTCTAGGCACGCTTGTCCAGCAACGCAATGATCTCAGCGGATGTGCCGGTCTCGCCCAGTCGGGGGAAAACATGCCTGGTGCTGATGGCATGCATCTCGGCATTCGTGTCCGTCATGGCATCAATGCTGAGGGTGACATTCAATCCCAATTCATGCGCCTGACGCGCCGTCGATTCGACGCCAATGCTGGTAGCGATGCCGGCGAGAACGACCTGTGTCACGCCACGTGTCTTGAGATATTCCGCGAGATCCGTGTTTGTGAAGGCGCCCCATGTCTGCTTGGTTACGGTATGGTCTTCAGGCTGGCGATTGAGTTCTGGAACAAGGTCAGCCCAATCAGTCGGCCGCGCGCCACCGGCAGGCAGAGACTGCTCGTTTCGGCCGGGCGCTCTGCCGGCGACATTCACCAGGACGACCGGGAGACCATGACGACGGAATGCCGCGGCCAGCAGGCTAGCACGCTGAACGATTTCGGCCGCGGGATGCACGGTCGGAGCGGAGCCGACGATGCCTTTCTGCAGATCCACGACAATGAGCGCGGCCTTGGGGTCTAGGGCTGTAATAGGCATGTCGTCTCCATCTTGTGATTGAATGAACCAAAACGCACGTCTGGACGCATGTGGACCTAGCGACCAGTTTTTGCAACCAGGATATTGGCCGAAGGCGGGGCGCCGGCCACGCCATCCGTACCCATGCGCAGAATGACGATTGCTGTAATAAGCACCATCAGATGCAAGGCGCCTTCCATCAGCATGGGGGACGAAAATCCTATCCTGTCGAATAGATAGCCGCCCGCCAAGTTTACCACCAAAAGGCTGATTGTTCCCAGGAAGGTGAACACGCCCATGGATGATCCGCGCAAATGCTCGGGTGCCTCCTGGGCAATCAGGGATTGCACCGTCACGCCCTCGGCGCTTTCCGCAAGACCGATCAGGACAGCCATCGCGATCATTCCCATCCCAAAAGCGTTCGAAACGAGCCCGAAGCCCCCGAAGGCGAGCGTTGTCATGGTGAGCGCCACCAGCATCAGCCACATCCGGTTCACCTTGTCCGCGATGACGCCGAACAGCAGGGCGCCGGTAACCTTGGCGACAAATCGGATGGAGGCGACCAGCCCCGCCATTTTTGTCGCCTCGATGGCATCAATGCCGCCCAGACTGCCCGCATTGACGATCCATAGACCCAAGAAAGCGCTGACAATAACGGCATCGGTGCGAACAACGCTGCCGATCATGAGGATAACGGCAAACCTCTTGTCTTGGCACGCATGGGCCAATACTGCCCGGACATTCGTAAATATGGCCTTAGACTTCGACAGCAGGAGCTCAGGAGCCGCCGATTGTGGTTTTTTCCGTTGTTCGTGAAAAAAGAAGATAACCGTTAGGAGCCCAACCGATGCGATCAGGGCAACAAATCCAAAGGTGTAGGCAAGTGCCGCATGGGCATCGAGGCCAAGGCCGCGGAAAAGAGCCGGCAGCCGCGCAGCCGGCAGAACCAAAAGCGATGCCACGAGAAGATTGGACACCAGCACGAGGCCGTTCAGTTTTCCCCTGGCGCAATTGTCTGGAATATCCATCGAAATGGTGGCGGCGCCCGCCGAGAAACCCGTAAACGACAGGCCCCACACAAACCGGACGATAAAAAGCGCCCAAACGGCCGGGATCAGGGGATAGGCGACCAGACATAGGAAAAAGCCAATCAAGACATACAAAAGCATGACCTTGCGGCCGAAAATATCGGCCAGCGCCCCGGCGGCAATGATGAATATAAGCATGCCGGTTTGCTGGGTGGCGCCCAGCATTCCCGCCAGAACGCCTTGCTGCCCCGGTGCGATGTGCAGCTGCAGCGCAAATATCAGGGGCTGCATCACACTCGCGAACTCGTTCACGAATACGCAGATGCTGGTAACGAATAGGAATACAAGAACTTGTTTTGGACTCACGCCAGGCGCCAGAAGGATCGGCCCTATCCGCCTTTGTGTGGGGAGAGGCATGATGACCTCCACATCTTTCGGCATCGAAATTCAACCTCGGATGGATCGGAAATGTTCTCGGGCAATCGTTGCCAACGCCTGTTCAATCACTTCGCCCTCGAGGCAACCAGTCGAAACAGATCCAGCAAAGGCTCCGTCATCGCGCACCACAATGTGGCTGCCCAGTTGCCTTGGAGTCGATCCAGAGATTTTCACTACGGTAGCTAGGGCAACAGCGTGACCGCGCGAGCGCCATCCATTTGCGATAGAAAGCACATCAAATTCGGAGGTGGGCAATAACATTGCTGCAATTTTCTTCCAAGGAACCTGAGCGCGGTTAGCCTATGATCCTAGCCGGTTTTTTTCGACTGGCCAATAAGACAAGCGCTGGTTGGAGAACAGCGGAAACCTGGCCAGGACCCTGCAAGATGCCCCGTACGACCGGCTGGAATTTCCGAGAAGAAGTCAAACTTCGCCGGCATCGGCGTCAGCAATGTTCCGTGACTGGCCTTAGTTCGGCAGCGTGAACGCCACTAGTTGATCGCCCACGCGGGGCGAGACAAGATTGTTGCCGCCTGCAGCGAACAGGATGTACTGCCGGCCCCTATAGGTGTAGATGGCGGGCGTCGCCACGGCGGGAGCCGCGACCATGTGCTTCCAGAGCACGTTTCCAGTCTTAAGGTCCACCGCGCGCACACGGCTGTCCATCGAGGCGCCGATGAAGATTAGGCCAGATTTTGTAATCACCGGACCGCCGATCGTCACCGAGCCCCAGCTTTCGGGCATGTAGAAGCCCCATTGCTGCACCTGGCCGAAGGGATGGCGCCACAGCAGTTTGCCGGTCTTCAGATCATAGGAAGACAGAGTGCCATAGGGCGGATTCCAGCACGGCATGCCCCATTTATTGAAGAAATTGAAAGTGCGCGAGGCATAGGGAGAGCCGAAATTCGGCGAACCCGCTGCGGGTCCGATTTTCTTTTCGAGGGCGTTGAATTCGTTGCGCGCCATCAGTTGGTAGATCCGGACCAGATTAGAACTGTTCACCACATAAGTCTGGGTCGCTGGATCCACTGCGCCGCCGCCCCATTCAACGCCGCCGGCGGTGGGTGGCATCACGACAGTGCCGCCCATCGAAGGCGGCGTGAAGCGGCCTTCGTCGCGATAGCTCGCATAATCTCGGCTGCACTGCCCACCGCCAGCCCAGTCAGCCAGCTTGAATATTCCAGGGAAGCGATCGCCCACGGTCGGCGCGGGAGTCGGGACCCAAGGCTGGGTCGCAGACGCGATTTCTCCTGGAACGTTGGACTTCGGGACTGGCTTTTCTACAATGGGATAGATCGGCTCGCCTGTCAGGCGGTTCAGCACGAACAGGAAGCCCTGCTTGGTTGCTTGCACGAGGGCAGGAATTGTCTTGCCCCCCTTGGGAATATCCACCAGCGTGGGGGCCGAATTGGTATCGAGGTCCCAGAGATCGTGATGCACCAGTTGCCGCGCCCAGGCGACCTGGCCGGTGTCGGCATGCAATGCCGTTACCGATGTCGCATAAGGCATGTCCTGAAGCCGATCACCACCGTAGAAATTATTCTCGGGCGAGGACACGGGCAGATAGACCATTCCGTTCGCAACATCGACCGACATGGCCGCCCAGACATTTGCCGTGCCAATTTTTTGGCGCATATTTTCCGGAATAGTCTGGAATTCCCATCTCTTTGTGCCGGTGCGGGCATCAAGACCGAACACCGATCCCGGCGGTGAGGCCTGCCATAGCGAGTCGATGCCCGCCCACCCCAGAACCAGCATGTCTTTGTAGACAACGGGCGGTTGATTCAGCTCGAAGGGAAACTTTGGATTGACCGTATTCCACTGATTGACATTCAGAATGCCGTGATTACCAAAACCCTGGCAGAGCTGACCGCTGTCGGCGTCAATGGCATGCAACTGACCTTCGACGGTACCTATGTAGAGCATCTTCTGGCAGTGCTGACCGGCGACAGGATTGGCTACTGCCCAATAAGCGATGCCGCGATTTCGGCCACGGAATTTGGCATTCGGCTCGTTGGACATGGTATGGGCGGCATAGATCCACTTGACCTTGCCGGTATCGGGCTCGATCGCAAAGATGCGGAAGAAAGGCGTAGAGACGTAAACCGTGTTGTTGACGAACAGGGGGGTTGATTGCCACTGCGTCTTGGGCATCTTGCCGGCGCCACCATAGGAAACATCGCCAGTATGCAAGGACCAGGCGACACCAAGATTCTTCACATTGGCCGGAGTGATCTGGCTGGCGGTGGAATATTTCTGTCCCATCACATTGCCATTGAAATCGGACCAGTCCTGGCCCTCGGCCCTCGGGGCCGCCGGCAACAGCAAGGCGGCGAGCAGGAAGGCGTGCGGATAGAATCGGTTTTTCATTGCCAGTTCCTTTGCGCGCTTACAACAAGGCACCGAAACCAGCCGATGGCAGCGATCACCATCGCGCCCATCAGCATGGGGCTTTCCAGAAAATATCCCGCAATGGCAGTGCCCACGATGTCGAGCAGGATGAGAAAAAAGAGGATGCCTGCCACCAAGCCCGAACCCAGCAAGGCCACCGACAGGGCCGCGCATAGCATTAGGCCCATCGCGACGATTACTAGCAACACGCCACCGGATTGGTCGATACCAGTCTCAGGCGTGACGTAATCGTAGAGCGCGATCGCCAGACCTGTGATTGACGCCAAAACGATACACCAGGTACCGCGCCCGCACGACAAACTGCCCATGCCATACCTCTTCACAAGCGTTATTGAAATGTGAGACGCAGACCCAAATGATGAAGCGTTCACAAAAACATGCTCCGTCCCAGGCATCTGCCCCCCCGACAACCGCAGCAGTCCATGACTCACACAGGCGACAAACCGGGTCCTCTGGAGATTCCATGATCTACGTGGGATGCGCCGCTCGCATGAAGACCGCGCGGCCGGTTTCACGAAGGACCAGCCGCTGTTGAGCGACGGTCAGGGAAGCCGTGGCTAGGCGCGCGCGCTGCGCCATCTCCGCATAAGTGCCGGCGGACGTGCCCATATTCGAGCCCCAGAGGATACGGCCGGCCCCGAACCGGTGCACGATATTGTGAACGAAATCGGTGGCTGGGATATTCGCTTCCTCCAAAACGTACAGGTTTTGGGTCGTAAATTTGAAAAAGACGTTGCGCTGGCTGGATAGCCCCGCCGGATAGTCAGAAAAACCATATCCCGGCGCCCCTTCGGTCTTGGGCCGCCCCATATGGTCCAGCACGATATTCACGCGCGGGAACATTCGTGCCATCCGCAGGGTGGCCTCCAGCGCTTCGAGCGTAAAGATTTGCGGCGAGAAACCCAGATCCATGACAAGGCCATTCGCGTCCAGGGCCTCCCAGGTCTTGAGTGCCTCGTCCGATTCCATCCACGGATACCTGCCGCTTGCGTCCTTGCCGCCAGTCAGCCTCAGGCCCGCTATTTTGTGGGCCTTGGCCAGTTCGCCGATGCGACTTGGCGTCGCTGCATCACGTGCATTGAGCACCACCACAGAGCAAAAGCGATCCGGATGGGCAGCCGCGGAATCCAGAACATAACTGTTGTCGAGACCATAACTGCTGACTCGCTGAATGGCAGCGGCCGTATCGACACTTGCTTCGTCCATCCAGCCGAGCACCTGCTCGACAGGGGACATCAAGCGGGGTTTGCCGACCTCAATGCTTGAACCTGGTGCCGGGCTTGACCCAGGCGGTGCCGCGCCGTCGGGCGGTGGTCCCGATGCCCTGGGATAGCGTTGCAAGTCCTCTGAAACCAGATGCAGATGCCCATCGAATAATTTGATTTCGCTGAGGCTGGCGGCCGTGACAGGCGTCGCCGGCGCTACGGCCAGCACGGTTAGGGCAAGACCTGAAGCCAGGGCCTCGCGCCGATCAGGACAATATGTTCTTGAAATAACGACCTCCACTCGATGCTGAATAATCGCTCTTGGCGTTTGACCAAAAAAATATTCATGGTTTCGCGACGCCACGAATCTGGAAGAGCGGTACAGATTGACCGGCCCCCAACTGAGTAGTCCAGTTGCGATGTTAGTTTAGTGACGGGGTTTGCGCTAGCGCCCTGCTGGCGGACTGATTCGACAACCAGCAGATTGCCTCTGCTGCTGGCGGCGGCTGATATCCCAGCGATGCAAGAGGCTCAAGCGGCTGCCAACTGGGCTTTCCATCCGCCGCTCGGACATCGCAGCAATGGGGGCGGCGGCGCCAACATGTGGAGCAAGCTTTCCGGCGGTAATTATCGCCAGACCATCAATGACAATCTTATCTAGATCGTATAGCCCAACTTGCTGAACGGCATCTGGCGCAGGCGCTCACCCGTGGCGTTGAAGATCGCATTGGCCAGCGCCGGGGAAACCCCGGGATAGGCGGGTTCACCCATGCCCGACGGCATGTTGTCGGACTGGACGAAAAAGGCATCGACCGGCGGCGCGCTGCGGGCACGCATCAGGGGATAGGAATTGAAGTTCGCCTGCTGCACGCGGCCATTCTCGATATCGATCGCCCAGCCCATAGTGGTGGAAAGCCCGTCCAGGGAGGCGCCCTGCGCCTGGTTTTCGGCGCCGCTCATATTCACAATCGGGCCGACGTCCAGCGCCACCGTAATCTTGTGAACCGTAATGTGTTTCTTGTCATCGACGCTCAGATCAACCGCGGTGGCCACATGGCCGCCCAGTCCGAAGCTGAAGGCAAGACCAAGACCGCTGCCCTTGGGCCGCTTTCTGCCATAGCCCGACTTTTCGGCCACCAGCCTGACGACATCGGTCGCGCGACTGGCGCTGTAGATGACGGGCGGCGGAGACCCGGGACGCGGCGCATCGTTCGGGGCCGGCGCGACATCGCTGCGGTTCAGGGTTTCCAGCAGCATCTCCAGATGATCGCGGCCCGCGGCCACCGAAAGCTCATGCAGGAAACCCTGCTGGACGAAGATGAGCACATTATAGGTCGGCGCCCGCATCGAACCGGTCGGAGTCAAATAGGGAGAAATCAGGCTGCGCGCGAAGCGGACATTGGGGACATGCCCGACCGGGAAAAAATTCCCGGACATGCCCCCGGCATGCACTTCTTCCTTTCCGTCCTGCGAGAAGGAAATGATGTGGTTCTGCCAGGCATCAATCTTGCCGTCCTTGCCGATGGCGCCCTTGACCCTGTGAAAGCCGCCGGGACGGAAGAAATCATGCGCGAAATCGTCCTCGCGCGTCCATTGCAGCTTGACCGGCGCGTTCACGCGCAGGGCGATGGCCGCCGCTTCACAGGAAAAATCATTGACCTGCCTGCGGCCGAAACCGCCGCCAGCGCGGGTCTGGTTTATCAGCACGCTGTCCTGGGGAACCCCGGCAATGCGCGCGATCTGGGGCATGCCACGGTTTGGTTCCTGGGTCGGCAGCCACATTTCCATCACGCCGTCATGCCACCAGGCGGTGGCGTTCATCGGTTCGAGATTGGCGTGCGCGACAACGGCGTATTCGTAATCCGCCTCAACTGTCTTTGCCGCGGAGGCGAAAGCCGCATCGACATCGCCAATATTTGTATAGGGCTTGGGCAGCGGACCCGCCTTGAGCTGCCGGGCCTGGACACCCGCCTGTGTGGTGCTGTCCTTGGCGGCGCTGCTTTCATCCCATTCGATCTTGAGCGCCTTCTTGGCGCTGAAGGCCGCCCAGGTCGAGGTCGCGATGATGGCGACGCCGGGCATGACATCGCCGGCCTGGGCGGGAAAGCCCGAGCCTTCCAGGATAAAGGCGTCCTTGACGCCGGGCAGCGCCTTTATCTCTTCGAGATTGGCGCTTTTGACCTTGCCGTTCGGGGCGGGACATTTGGTGTAATTGGCATAGAGCATGCCCGGCAGCCGAACATCGATGCCGAACAGGCGTTGGCCGGTGACGATTTTTTTATTGTCGACCCCGGTATAGCGCTTGCCGAGCAGGCGCCAGTTCTTGCGGTCCTTGAGCTTGACTGTGGCGGGATCGGGAACCGGCATCAGCGCTGCCTTTTCGGCAAGCGCGCCATAGGTGATGGTCTTGCCGCTCGCCTTGTGCATCACCGTGGAATTCTGCGTGGTAATCTCGCTGACCGGCACTGTCCACTCACGGGCCGCCGCCGCCACCAGCATGGCGCGCGCCGACGCGCCCGCCTGGCGCAGCGAATTCCAGTTGCGCCGAACCGATGTCGACCCCCCCGCCCGCTGCTGATCGCCATAGATCAGGGGGCTGATGCGGGCCTGCTCGACCCGGACGGACTTCCACTCCGCATCCAGATCTTCGGCAATCATGAGGCCGAAAGTGGTCTTGATGCCCTGGCCGATTTCCGGGCTGATGGAATAGAGCGTCACAATATTATCGGGCGCGATCCGCACAAAGGCGTTGAGCACGGCGGGCATTGACGCATTCGCCGCCCGGGCCGCGTCCCCGCCCGGCAGATAAAAGCCCAGCACCAGTCCGGCGCCGGTTCCCAGGCTCAGCTTGAAGAAGCTGCGGCGCGCCATGCCTGCCTCGGGCGCGAGGTCCGCCGCCTTGCGCAGTATGTCGGCAAGCGCGATTCCGGAAGAAGCAGCGCTTTCGATTGTGTTCGTATCAACCACCGACATGAGGCTCTCCCTCCATCGCGCTGCGAAGCGCCGGTTCGACCGTCGGCGCTTTGCCCGCCGCAGTATGAATCGCGGCCTTGATGCGGTTGTAGCAACCGCAGCGGCAGAAATTGCCATTCATCGCCTGGTCGATCTGGGCGTCGGTCGGCGCGGGATACTGCTTGAGCAGCGACGCGGCGGTCATCAATTGTCCCGCCTGGCAGTAGCCGCATTGCGGCACATCGTAATCGATCCAGGCTTCCTGCAACGGATGAAGCGTGCCGTCTGCCCCTGCAAGACCCTCGATGGTGGTGATCGACTTTGCGCCGACCGATTGCACCGGAATCTGGCAGGACCGCACGGCCACACCGTCAAGCTGCACCGTGCAGGCGCCGCAATAGCCGCCGCCGCAGCCATATTTCGTGCCTTCCAGGGCGAGCGTGTCGCGCAGCACCCAGAGAAGCGGGGTGGCAGGGTCGACATCGTCTGCGACGGTGCGATCTTGCCCGTTGACAGTGAGGTGAAGCAAGCGTGCCTCCTGATTTCTGGGACGCGAAGTCTGACCTGTTTCATCCTGGTCTTCAAGCCGGTCGGAAGGCAGAAAGGGCCGCTACCGTTATGCCCAAACGCACATAACGATCAGGCGCGCCAGCATAAAACGAAACACCATCACTCAAAGACGCTCGCTTCATCAAAATATCGCCGCTTAACATCAACCACCAGATGAGGCCAAACCTCCCTTAATCTACGCCCTCAGCTGTCTCAATTTTGGCAACGGCCCATTTGGCCAATAACGAGGTAAGCGTATTTGGACAGCTTGTTCACAATCTGAACCCTCCGCGCTTACCACTTCGCTTACCACTTTGAGGGTCAGATTGTGCTGGACGTCAAAAGCGCTGTCGAGACCAACTAGCGCTTAATGCCTGGTTTTATTGGGCTATTTTGACTCACCGCCAGACGTCGCTGGACGACGTTAGACGTTAAATGGCGGAACAGGGTTCACCAGCCAGGCGTTCACGGGCGCGTTGATCGGCGCCGACATCGCCATCAGCATGGATGGCAAGGGCTCCTGGCGCGACACTGTCTTCGTCGAACGACTGTGGCGCACCATCAAATACGAAGAGGTGTATCTGTGGGCCTACGACAGGGTCAGCATGAACTTGGCCCCGCGCACTGGGCATGACCTGCTCCCCGAAATTGCCCTCGATTTGAGGTAGAGTCCGTTCCTTGAAGGAGACGGACGATGAGAAGCAGCCGATACACCGAAGAACAGATCATCGGGATATTGAAGCAGCACCAGGCGGGGCTTGGAGCGAAGGAGCTTTGCCGCAAATACGGGATCAGCGATGCCACATTTTACAAGTGGCGTTCGAAGTATGGCGGCATGGAGGTCTCGGACGCGCGCAAGCTGAAGGCGCTGGAAGAGGAGAACCGCAAGCTGAAGAAGCTGCTGGCGGAGACGGCGCTGGATGCGGCGACGCTGAAGGAGATGCTGGGAAAAAACTTCTAACGCCCAGGACGCGGAGAGTAGCCGTGAGCTGGGCGATCCAAGAGAAGGGTTATACGCAACGGCGGGCCTGCCGGTTGGTGGGCCTGGAGCCGAAGACCTACCGCTATGCCTCGACGCGCCCGGATGACGGGCCTTTGCGGCAGCGACTGAAGGAACTGGCTTCGGAACGCAGGCGGTTCGGCTATCGACGCCTGCACCTGTTGTTGCGCCGGGAGGGTGTCCTGCTGAACTGGAAGAAGCTGTATAGGCTCTATCGCGAGGAAAGGCTGATGGTGCGCAAGCGTGGTGGCCGCAGGCGGGCGCTGGGAACACGGGCACCGATGACGATCCCGCAGGGGCGCAATCAGCGGTGGTCGCTGGACTTCGTCTCCGACACCCTTGCCTCGGGCCGCAAGTTCCGGATGCTGACGGTGGTCGATGACTTCAGCCGGGAATGCGTGGCGGTGGTCGTGGACAACTCCCTCTCCGGCATCCGTGTCGCCCGCGAACTGGATCAGGTTCTGGAGATGCGGGGCACACCGTGCATGGTGGTCAGCGACAACGGCACCGAGTTCACTTCACGCGCCATCCTGGCTTGGCAGGAAGAACGGGGCGTGGAATGGCACTACATCGCACCCGGCAAGCCAACCCAGAACGGCTTCATCGAGAGCTTCAATGGCCGGCTACGCGACGAGTGCCTCAACGAGCACCTCTTCGCCAGCCTGCCAGAGGCCAGAAGGATCATCGAAGAATGGAGGATCGACTACAACACACTCAGACCGCACACGAGCCTGGACGGGCTCACGCCGACAGAGTTTGCAGCACGCCCCAGCCAGGGGCATAACCAGAACAGACTCTCCCCATAAACGGGGGCATTACGGGGAGCAGGTCA
>DASZYN010000852.1:0-1623 GCA_035545435.1 Acidobacteriaceae bacterium
ACCAACAATCAACTCGACCTGCGCCACTCCTCCTACGGACCCTCCGGAACCGATCGCGATCAGCGCTTCGTCGCCAACTTTACGTGGCAGCCTCCGCGCCTGCAGCTCGGCTCAACGCTCGTCCGCCATGTCCTCAATAACTGGGAATTTTCCGGCATCGGCCTCATTCAGGCCGGTACGCCTCTCAGCATCTCCGATACGAATGCCGGATCGGTCTACGGTCTCATCCGCGGCGAAGTCCGCGCACAACGCACCGGCAGCAATCCTCTCACGCACGGCTCGCTCTACCAGCGCGTCATCAATGGATACCTCGACCCAGCCGCTTTCACGCGTGCCCCTGAGGCGCCCAACGGCACCAGCCTCGCTGATCAGGACTTCGGCAACAGCGGCGTCGGCTTTCTCCGCGGCCCAGGCCAGCACAACGTCGACTTCGCCGTCGAGCGTCTCTTCCCCATCGCTGAGACTCACACCCTCCACTTCCGCACGGAGTTCTTCAATCTCACCAACACCCCGCAATTCGCCAATCCTGTTAACAGCCTCGGCTACGGCGACCCAACAGACCCCAGCCCCGTCGCCAGCTCATCCTTCGGCCGTATCTTTGGCACGGTCACGGCTCCCCGGATCGTTCAGTTCGCACTCAAATACCAGTTTTGAAACTCATGGCGGCCCATCGCGCCGCCTCTTCCCGGGAGAAACCGCAGAGAAATGATTTGGACACTCCAACAGATCGAAGAAGCGTGCGAACGATCACAGCCCCCCAGGTTTGAGCGCTATCCGACCGACGTGCCCGAAGCCGCACTGGTTCAGACTTTCTACCCACTCGGATTCCCTCTCGAAATCCACACTAACTCCGAAGAGGTTCTTCGTCAGTGCGAAATTAAGTGGTCGATTTTTGAAAAGCGTTTCGCCGTCGATCCCATCGTCGCCGAAATTTTTGTCCTCGATACCAACGAAACCGAGTGCCCTCCCCTTCCCCAATACCGCTTCTTCGACGACACGCTGGTGATGACCGCCGACGAGTCGAACTATTGCATTGCGTCTTTCCCTCATGGCAAAACCCGCATCGTCGTCACCACCGCGACCCTGCGCTATCCCAACTACTTTCGTCAGGTTTTCCTCGACGCCACAGCCGCCTGCCAGACGAGCACCCGTCACGTCACCGGAATTCACTCCGCATGCGTCGCCCTGAATCACCGCGGCGTGATCCTCTGCGGGGACTCCGGCGCCGGGAAAACTTCTCTGTCGTGGGCCTGCGCCCGAGCCGGCTGGGATTTTCTCGCCGATGACACCAGCTACCTGCTGCGCGGCCAGGACAACCGCGTCGTGATGGGCAATCACCACCAGGTGCGCTTTCGTCCCGCGGCAGCCACTCTCTTTCCTGAGGTCGCCGGCGCGGAAATTACGCCTCGCATCTACGGCCAACCTTCGATCGAACTTCCAACGGCGCCAATGGCCCATATCCGGACGCGCGATTGCGTTGAAGTCGACTTCATTGTCTTTCTCAATCGCCGGATCCCTGGCGCAGCCGAACTCGTTCCCTATCGCAAAGACGTCGCTCGCTGCTACATGAGCCAATGGCTTTTCGGTAGTCCTGAAATAAAGTCCGCCCATCAGGCAGCCATC
>DASZYN010000853.1:0-3270 GCA_035545435.1 Acidobacteriaceae bacterium
CGCGTTGTAGTCGGCGGTGTCGCGATCGTCGATCTGCTTCACGGCAGCGGCGACGGAATCGAGTTGCTTGTCGAGCAGGCTGAAGACTTCCTTCTCCGGCTCCGTCGGCGCAAAGTCGGAGTTCCCGGAAACATCGCCACCCCCGGTTCCCACCTCGGCGCCGAGCCAGATGAATTTGAGATAGAGGCCCACCGGGCCGCGGAACGACTTTTCGTCTCCCTCGGCGATCGTGGGATGCAGCAGCTGATCTTCCTGATCAAGAAACTTCCGATTCAGGGCGTCACTCGCGTCGAGCAGGCTCTTGTCTGATTTTTTGGCGACCAGCAGTTTGCGCGTGTCTTCGATCTGGCGACGGCTCCACTCAATCTGATTGATCAGTTGTGCGGAGCGGTTCGTATCCTCGTAGATTCGGTAGGACAGTGCCGACCCGGCAATCGCATCCTGCACGGTCGCAGGCGTTCGAGGATCCTTGATCACGACGACCTTCTGCGTTTGCGCGTGCCCGTCAACCGTGAGCGTTGCGGTGTAAGTTCCCGGCGCAACCAGCGGTCCGTCCGTTGCTCCTCCACCGACTCCGTAATAGAAGACCGGCCGCGTTTCTTTGCCTGCAAAGCGCTTCTCTGACCAGATGTGCGGGTTCCCCGGCGGTGTGGTGCGCAAAGCGACGGCGATGGTTTTCTCGTAGCGGAGATTCCACCAGACGCGATTGATGCCGTTGTGTGCCGTCGGCTTGAGATGCCGGATAACCTTGCCCTGACTGTCGCTGATGTCGAGCGTGAGTTTGGATTTCTCCGACTTCAGCAGATAGTTGATCGGCACTCCCGGCGGAGGATTGTGGCCGACGGAGGTTCCCTCGGGAGCCAGTTCCCTTCGGCTGCCCGCACGCAGCCGATACGCGTGACGCACCGGAAAGAGATGGCCCGCCTCTTCGGTCAGCCCGGACTTCATCGTCTGCAGCGGCGAGATATCGTCGAGGATCCAGAAGCCGCGGCCGTACGTGCCAACCACCAGATCATTGAACTCCGGCTGAATCGTCAACCAATAGACCGGTGTGTGTGGCAGGTTTTGCTGGAACGACGTCCAGTGCGCTCCATCATCCATCGAAAGGTAGAGGCCGTTCTCCGTGCCCGCATAGAGAAGCCCGCGCCGCACCGGATCTTCACGGACCACGTGCGTGTAGCTCAGTTGCGATGCAGGGATCCCATCGGTGATCTTCGTCCAGGTCTTGCCGTAATCCGTCGTCTTGTAGAGCCACGGATCGCGATTGTCGACCTGATGCCCATCGAACGCCACGTAGCAGGTGCCGGCCGCGTATTTCGAGGGCTCGATGCTGTCGACCGTCATCTTCGGAAATAATCCGGGAAGGTTCCCCGTCAGGTTCGTCCAGTGCTTGCCGTCATCGCGCGTCATCTGCAGCTGGCCATCGTTGGTGCCGGCCCAGATCTGGCCTTTTTCGACGGGCGATTCCGCAATCGCGTACACGACGCCGGCATATTCCACGCTGAGGTTGTCCACCGTCAGCCCGCCAGAGTCGCCATGCATCGAGGCGTCGTTCAGCGTGAGGTCGGGACTGATCTGCTCCCAGGTCTGTCCACCGTCGGTCGTGCGATGCACGTACTGGCTGCCCACATAGACCGTGTTGTGATCGTGCGGCGAAATCGCAATGGGATAGGTCCAGTTCATGCGGATTTTCACCTGGCCCGCATTCGCTCCCATCGTGCGATCGGGCCACACACTCACCGACCGCGCAAATCCGCTCTGTGCATCGAAGCGCTCCGTCACTCCCGCATAGCAGCCGCCCCAGACAATGTTGTTGTCCACCGGATCGGGCATATTCCATCCCGTCTCGCAACCCGCCGTTGTCGTCCATTCACCGGCGCCGATTTCCCCGCCCCCCGGCACGTCGCTGGGCCCGCGCAAGGGCATGCCGTCCTGCATCTGGCCGTACACCATGTACGGAATGCGATTATCAGTGGCAACGTGGTACATCTGCGCGATGGGCAGACGAGTGAAGTGCCAGGAGCGCCCGCGTTCGGTGCTGATCAGCACACCGCCGTCGCTGCCAATCATCATGCGGGCGGGATTCTTCGGGTCGGACCACATATCGTGGTTATCGCCGCCACATCCGCCGCGCTCGCGGCCGGCTTTTGCCGCCGGATCGTCGCCGGGGCAATGCATGTGATCCGAAGTTTCACCGCCATCGAACGTTGCGCTGATGCCGTTGGACGGGAAGTACACCTCATTCTCGTTGTCCGGCATCACCAGCATGCGCGTGTAGTAATGCGGACGCTCGTTCAGCAGGCGGCTGTAGTTGACGACTGTCCAGTCGTCGCCGCCATCGTCGGAGCGCCACAGCGTTCCGCCCTGCCCCGTTTCGATCAGTGCATACACGCGCCGCCCATCGCTCGGCGCATAGCTCACCGCAATCTTGCCCAGCGGTGAAGGTGGCAGTCCGTGCCCGGTCAGACGCGTCCACGTGTCGCCGCCGTCGCTGGTCATGAACAGGCCGCTGCCGGGACCGCCGCTGTTGCGCCCCCAGGTTTTGATGTCGATCTGCCAGCTCGCCGCAATGATCTTCTGCGAATCGCCGGGGTCCATCGTCAGGTCGTAGACGCCGGTGTTCTCATCGACAAACAGGACGCGCTTCCACGTCGCGCCGCCATCGGTCGTGCGGTACACGCCGCGCTCCTGCTGCGGCCCATAACAGGTTCCCAAAGCTGCGGCGTAAACGATGTCGGGATTCGTGGGATCGATCAGGATGCGCCCGATGCGGCCCGTCTTCTCGAGCCCCATGTGCTTCCAGGTTTTGCCGCCGTCGATGGACTTATAGATCCCGTCGCCAAGCGAGACATTGCTGCGGATGAAGGGCTCGCCGGTCCCCACCCACACGATGTTGGGATTCGATGGCGCCAGCGCGATGGATCCGATCGACTGCGCATCCTCACGATCGAAGATCGGGTACCACTGGTCTCCTCCATCCCACGACTTCCATACTCCGCCTGAAGCGGCGCCGGCGTAGTAGATGTTGCTGTCGCCAGGAACGCCCAGCACCGACGTGACGCGATTCCCCGGGGGTCCGATGAACCGGTACTGCATTTGGCTGTAGATCGACGACGGCTCGTGTGCCGTCTCTTGTGCCAGAAGAAAACAACCCGGCAAAGAGCAGAAAAGCATGGATCCGACCGCCCAACAGCCCGCGGCGACGCAGAAACGAAGAGCGCGAAGTGACACTCGATCCTCCGGGAAATTCCTGCCTTGCGGAGCCGATTC
>DASZYN010000854.1:0-6572 GCA_035545435.1 Acidobacteriaceae bacterium
TGCGAATTCCGGCTCCAGCAGGTTTTTCCGAAGTTTTTACATCTGCCTCATGCTAAGCGGCGCGATCCTGCCGCATAGTTACTCATTGACAATCAACCGCCGGACTCACTATAGTGCGGTTCGGTTGTGGTAGCGATTCCATTTTGAACGTGCAGGGTCGTATTTTTTTCGGAATCAGGGCAACGAAAACAGAACAACCCGATTCCGGGGAGGCCGTGCATACCGTGCTGATGGATGCTGTAGCTGCGCCTGCTGTCCATTTGCCCCAGCTTGTAAGTCTTTTTCGGCTGTAAGTCTTTTCTGCGTTTTTTGAATGTGGTATCGATTCCATCTGTACTCAGATGGAAAGGGGAACTTGTGTTGTCAAGAACGGGACCCCCAGAACGAACATTTTGCTGCTTGAGGAGACCGCGCATGTCCTTCCGTTTCAGGATCCTGATTGCGTTGCTGGCGTTTTCCGCCGGCTTCTCGCTGCTCCACGCGCAATCCGATAACTCATCGATTTCAGGCACCATCAACGACTCAACCGGTGCCGTATTGCCTCACGCGACCGTCACCGTCACGAATGAGGCCACCCACGAGTCCCGAACCGCGACTTCAAATAACGGCGGCTCCTACACGATCACCAATCTGCCTCCAGGCAGCTACACCGTCCGGGTCGAGGCGCAGGGATTCGAGACCTTCGTCCAGAGTCACAATCATTTGGAACCGAGCATCGGAATGCAGGTCGATGCATCGCTGCACGTCGGCAACGCGGCAACCACGGTCAATGTAGTTGCCAATGCCAACGTCATTCAGACCCAGACCGCCGCCGTCGGCCAGCTCGTGACCCAACAGCAGGTGCAGTCGATTCAGCTCAACGGCCGTGACCCCATCTACCTGGCGCAGCTTGAGCCTGGCGTCCGCCGCAGCTCCTCGATCTCCAACTTCAATTTCGGACTCGACAACGGCATCCAGATTAACGGCGCCAACAACCGCGAAAGCGGCATCACCTGGGACGGCGCTCCCATGGTGCGCAGCCGCGGCAACGGAACCAGCATTGGTGTCGCCGATACGGATTCCACCTCCGAAATGCAGGTGCTGACCGCCGCGTATCCGGCTGAGTACGGCCGTTCCGCCGGAGGCATCATCCGCATCGTTCCCAAGAGCGGGACTAGCGATTTTCACGGAGCCGTGTTCGAGTATCTGCGTAACTCTTTCTTCAACGCGAACACCTGGACCCGCAAGTCGAATACCGATCCAAACATCTCCGAACATCCGCCTGCTTTCCGCTTCAATCAGTTCGGATGGAACCTCAATGGCCCGGTCTGGATTCCCGGCACCGGGTTTAACAGCGGCCGTCATAAGCTGTTCTTCCTCGCCGGGCAGGAGTGGATCCGCTATCGCCACGTTGATACCGACACGCGCAAGGTTCCATCCGCGCTGATGCGGACCGGCGACTTCAGCGAACTGCTCGATCCGGGAAACCTGAACAACTTCTACGGAAAAGCAGTCCAGATCGTGAACCCGACAACGGGGGCAAACTATACGGGAAATATCATTCCTCCCGGCGATCGCAGCGCGAACGGCCTCGGTCTGCTCAACGCCTATCCGACGCCGAACGCCACCAACCCCACCTACAACTGGATCGACGCCGCCATTTACCCCGAGAATCAGCGCAAGGACACCCTGATTGTCGACTACGTGCCGACCGACCGGCATCACCTGCGCTTCTCGCTGCTGAATTACAACTACAACAGCGTTTCTCCGCACTACGGCAACTTCAACCGCACACCGCAGGTGTGGGACCGGCCGAATCAGGTGGGGGTTCTTCACTACACCTGGACCATCAGCCCCACCATGGTGAATGAAGCCTACGTGTCCGGAAGCGCGGATCACGTGAGCATCGGCATCGACACCAGCAAGGGGCTTTTTGACCGCACGAAGTACGGCATCAACTACCCCTTTCTGTATCCGGCAGCGGATAAAGAGATTCCCAACAAGATTCCCACCATCCAGATTGCGAATTTCGACACCCTCGATGGCGGTCCGTATCCCTCCCATTCCGGCGGCGTGATCTGGGATTTCTCCGACAGCCTGACCAAGGTCATCGGGGCGCATACGATCAAAGCCGGCTTCCTGTACGAACGTGAAAGCCAGAACGACTTTGACCAGATCAACGTCAGCTCCACCACTCCTGGAGCCACCAACAACCAGAACGGCTTCTTCACCTTCACCGATACGCGCGGCGGCAATCCCACTTCGAAGGCCGCCGTCGCCAACACCGCTCTCGGGCTCTTCGATACCTATGGCGAAATCGGCGTGCGCGCGTACACGATTTTCCTGAGCAACATGTACGCCTACTTCGCGCAGGACACGTGGCATGCGCGGCCCAACCTCGTGATCGAGTACGGCATCCGTCACGAGTTCATGCTGCCTTACTATGCGCGCTGGGGGAACCTCTCGGTCTTCTCTCCGGCCACCTATGACGCCGCCTCGGCGCCGACCGTCGATCCGACCACCGGGTTCGTAAGCGGCTCCAACCTCTATGACGGAATCGTGATCCCCGGCAACGGCTTTCCCAGCGCGGCGAAGGGGCACGTTCCGGCCGACATCCTGAACGGTCAGTACAACAACCTGTTCCACGGATTCAGCCGCGGCTACAACCCAACCGTCTGGACAAACATTCAGCCACGCCTCGGTGTCACCTGGTCCATCACTCCCAAAACCGTGATCCGTGCCGGAGGCGGGCGCTATTTCGAACGCGTGGGTGTCAGCGACAGCGTGCACCTCGGCGGCAATCCACCCTTCCAGCCCTCGGCCACCGTCAGCTACGGCGGTGTCGATACGCCTGGGGGCACTGGCGCCAACAACTACCCCATCAACATGACCTCGTACGCCTACAATTTCCCCTCGCCGGAAACCTGGCAGTGGACGCTGACCACCGAACATGAATTCACCGGGGTGGGCGTGCTGACGCTGGGCTACGTCGGAACTCACGGGCTTCACCTGCAACACCTGGAGAACATCAATCAGCTGCGTCCGGGCACGAGGCAGGCGAATCCCGGGATCGCCAAGCCCGATGCGCTGCGTCCTTTCCAGGGCTTCTCCGTGATCCAGCAGGAGACGAACAACGGTACGTCCAACTATCACAGCTTCCAGGCCAACTTCAGACACCGCGTCAGCCACGGCCTGTTGCTGGGTGTTGCCTACACCTGGTCGAAGAGCCTCGATCTGGCGTCCGATGCCGGGACGAACATCCCCAACTACTACGATCCGGCTGAGTTCTACGGGCCCAGCGACTTCGACACGCGTCACATGCTGGTCATCAATTACGTGTGGGACATGCCCTTTGCCAAAAACGCTTCCAACTGGGCGGAACGCAACATCCTGGGCCGCTGGCAGCTCTCCGGTACAAGCCAGTTCCAGAGCGGATATCCGCTGAACGTATCTACCGGCGATGACTTTGCCGGCGTCGGTCCTGGATCCGGCAATCAGCTTTGGGTGCGGAATGGCCCGGTTGAATTGCTGAAGAAGAGCTCACCCAACAATACGAAGAATCAGTTCTGGTTCAACCCCAGCGTGTTCCAAAAGCCGGCGGCGGGAACCTTCGCCCCGCGGGAAAGCCGCAACCAGGTTTATGGTCCTGGCTTCCAGAGCTGGAATATCGCCATGCAAAAGGGGATGCCGATCATTCCGAGAATTGAAAGTGAGCGTCTCATCTTCCGAGCCGAGGCCTTCAATTTCGTCAACCATCCCAACCTCGACAATCCTCAGACCAACCCAACCAGCAATACATTCGGAAAAGCCACCGGCAAGGGCAATACCTACGCCTCGGACCGTCAGCTGCAGTTCAGTCTGCGCTACGAGTTCTGATCGAACAGGCATCCCGGCCCCGGACGCAGGCAGCAAGATTCTGCTTGCGCCCGGGGCTGCCGGTGGCTACGCTCATTGGCAATCGTCTTACACAACTCATCGCGCTCCACTCACTCGTTCCGGGCGGTTCGATGCACGTGATCCAGCGTTGAAGGACGAGTCTCGCAGCGATTGGCATCCGTCTGTCCTGTGACAGCGACCACACATGCGAGATGGAACCCTGGGCTCGCCGCTGGACGTTGCTGGCAGAATCCTGGAGTCACGTTGAAGGAATGACAAAAAGAATCAAGGCGCCCACGCTGAGCGAAGTCGCCAGGCGGGCCGGAGTCGGAACCACCACCGTCTCCCGCGTCATCAATGGCGGGATGCGCGTCGATCCCAGGACTCTGGCGCGCGTGCGCAAGGCCATCGAAGCTCTGGGGTACATGCCCAATCAGGCGGCGCGCATCCTCAAAGGCCACCGCACCAAAACCATCGGCCTGATTATTCCCAGCATCGCCGATCCTTTTTTCGCCAGCTGCGCCGAGGCGGCTCAGGTCATCGCCCGCACCCATGACTCTCTGCTCATCGTCACCACCACGCATAATGAGCCGGACGCCGAAATCGAAAGCGTCAAAGTCCTCATGCAGCATCAGACCGACGGTCTGATCGTCGCCCCGGCCAATACCGATAACAGCGCGCTGCGCAATCTGCTGGTGCGCGCCGCCGTGCCGGTGGTAGCGCTCGATCGGCCCCTGCTGCATTCTTCGATTCCGTTTGTGGTGGCGGACAACTTTGCCGGTGCGAACCTCGCCACCCAGCACCTGATCGGTCACGGCTACCGGCGCATCGCCTGCCTCACCGGGGAAAACACCCTGTACACGATCCGCGAACGCATCAGCGGTTATCGGCAGGCGGTCGAAGCCGCAGGGCTTCCCGTTATCCTCGACGATTCGGTTACGGATTATCCCTCCGTCGAGCTTTCCATCCGTACGTTGCTGGCCTCCGGGGCTCCTCCCGACGCCATCTTCACGCTGAAGAACAGCATCACCATCAGCACCTTCGAGGTCATGCAGAAGCTGGGCATCACGATCCCGGATTCCATCGCGCTGCTCGGCTACGACGACTTCGAACTTGCCGAAACCCTCCGCCCGTCCATCACCGTTGTCCGCCAGCCCATCGAGGAGATCGGTCGCATGGCTGCTGAAATCCTGTTCGAGGAACTGCAGGCGCGCGGTGCCCGGGGCCGCGTGATCGAGCACCGCCGGACGCGCGAGGTTCAGCTCGGCACCCGGCTCGTCCGCCGCAGATCCTGCGGGTGCACACCACAGGCGCCTGCTTCGCCTTGACATGGGAAGCAGGCCCCTTTTACGCTGGCGGCTGCGTCGTGGAAACGTTACCACCCACCTTCTCCCTCATCCTCACTGTTCATCGCCGGAGCTCAACATGATGCGAATTGTCCCCCTCGCCCTCCTTCTTTCCATCGCAGCGGTTGCGAGCGCACAGAGCACGCCTGCGGACAGACCGGATCTGAAAAGCCAGCCAACCCTCTATGTGGTGGGCTACGCCCATCTCGATACGGAGTGGCGGTGGGAGTATCCGCAGGTCATCGACGAGTACATCCCGAACACGATGCACCGCAATTTCGATCTCTTTGAGAAGTATCCCCACTACATTTTCAATTTCAGCGGCGCGAATCGCTATCGCTTCATGAAGGAGTACTACCCTCAGGACTTCGCGAAAGTGAAGCAGTATGTCGCCCAGGGCCGCTGGTTTCCCGCCGGCTCGTCGATGGAAGAAGGCGACGTGAACGCACCCAGCGCCGAGGCCATCATTCGTCAGATCCTCTACGGGAACGAATGGTTCCGCCGCGAGTTTGGAACCGCCAGCGCCGAGTACATGCTCCCCGACTGCTTCGGGTTCCCCGCGTCTCTGCCGACGATCCTTGCCACCTCCGGCGTGAAAGGCTTCTCGACGCAAAAGCTGACCTGGGGCTCGTCGGCTCCCGGTGGAGGCGTCGAATCGCGTGAGAAGACCCCCGAGGGCACGCCGTTCAACGTGGGCGTCTGGACCGGACCGGATGGCGAGAGCGTGCTGGCGGCACTCAATCCGGGTTCGTATTCCGGCGGGATCTACACCGACCTGAGCGCCCCAACGCCGCCTCTGCCGCCTGACACCGCCATGAAGACCGCACAGGACGAGATGCGGCAGCTCCAGGAAAAATTCGCAGAAGCAGGATCCAAAGGCGAGAAAATTCAGCCTGCCGATGCCCAGAAATTCACCGAGCTGAGGAATGAAATGACTCAGCTCAAGCTCGACCGGCAGAACGAGGAGTTGAGCCACTTCCAGTCCGACTGGGCCGATCGCGTGCAGAACAACGGGAAAGTCACCGGAGTCTTCACGGATTATCACTACTACGGCACCGGCGACATCGGCGGCTCCCCCGATGAGGCGTCGGTGAAGCGGCTCGAAGGCATCGTGACCCACGGCCAGGCCAGCATGCCGCCTCCAGGCTATGTACGCTTTAACAACGAGGCGCAGGTCAACTGGCCCGACGTCCAGGTAGGCAACGGTCCGGTTCACGTGATTTCGGCCAAGGCCGATCAGATGTTTCTTGACATCACTCCGGACGAGCGGGCGCACCTGCCCGAGTACACCGGCGAGATGGAGCTGACCAACCATTCCGCAGGCTCGCTCACTTCGCAGGCCTACCAGAAACGCTGGCTGCGCAAGGAAGA
>DASZYN010000855.1:0-10053 GCA_035545435.1 Acidobacteriaceae bacterium
ATAGTCTCGCAGTTACGGTTTTCGTGCTGTGCAGTGTGAGCCTTCGGGCGCAGACTCTGCGCGAGTTTCTCACCGAGTACAAGATTCCGACCTCGTCGGTGCCGGGGCCGGCTCTGAGCCAGCACATTGTGCCCGGAGCGATCGCACAGTCCTCCCGATATGCCTTTGTGTCCTGGTCGCTGCCGGGGGCTGCATTGCGCACGTGGCCGCTGCATCTGGTCCGGATGAACCGGCAAACCCGCGCCACGAAGACAGGAGAGCTGCGACTCAAAACGGACGACGTCTGTGCCGGTCCTCTGGTCGATATCAGGCTGGTGGAGGACTTTGTCCTCGTGGCCACGGACATCAATCCGTCGGCGCAATGTCTTCTCGTCCTCGATCCTTCTCTGCGGCTTCGGCAGACGCTGTATGGCTTCGAGCCCCAGGAGGTGGAACCTGGGCGCATTGTGATGATCGAGAGCATGATTCACTTCGCTGCGGTTCATCCTGAGAGGTTGCAGTTTGTGGATCTCGCGACAGGACAAACCAGCGAACTCTATCCGCCGAAGGACGATGCCCTGCGAGCGGAGCTGGCGAAGCGGAACGAAGCCGGCATGCCTGCGCACGCGATCTGCGAGCAGAACAACGATCCGTGCGATCCGAAGCTGTTCGATGAGACGCTGGGCCCGTTTGCCACGAACGGGCGGGGGCGCTTCGCAATGTTGGCCGACCAGGAGGCCGACCATGTGACGGCCAGCGGAGAGGATCAGACGATCGCCCGACAGTCGGTGGTTTATCTCTATCAACGCGCCGGAGCAGGGTGGAACTGGTGCGAATCGAGGCTGACCCCTGTCGAGGCCAATCAGTTCAAGGGTCCGGGATCTCATTTTGCGTTCGATCAGGTGGAGGGGCGATGCCAGCCGACGCGGCCTGTTGTTCCGGATGAGACGGGCGCTGCGACGAATCAGTTTTCCAAGCCGTAGGAGCGCGGCCTGCGCTGTTGCGCTACTGCCAGGTGGCGCCAGCGTCCGAGGTGGTCCAGGTGGCGCCGGAATCGTCCTCGACGGTGAGGTGCTGCGGGGCGTCGATGTGGATGTGGACGATGGCACGAGTGCGATCGGCGGCGGCGGGGAGATGGACTTCCGACCAGTTGACACCGTTGTCGGTGGAGTGGAACAGGCGGAGATGATCGCCACCGGCCCAGACATCGTTGCCGGAGATGGAGACGACGCGGAAGTGGGTGCCGGGAGAAACGGAAACCGGCACCCAGATGTTGGGTTGCCCGGAACGCTCAAGCTGGCCGTTTCCGGTGATGCGGAAGTGGGGACGGGCTGTTGGGGGAGCTATGAATCCCGCGACCGGGTGGGTGGTTTCGAGGGATCGGGTCAGGGCGTCACCGGCCTGGACCTGGACGGACTGGGTGGACGATGAAGCGGTGGTGCGCGGCGCCACTTTGGCTCGTGCCATCGCGCTCTGATAAGTGTCTCGATTCGCGCGGAGTTCGGCCTGGAGTTGTGCAGGCTCGGGCGGCGGAACGTTTTGCGCGGTTGGGGAGAGATCGCCGAGGCTCACGCTGGAGGAGATGCCGGCGGGAGGAGCGGGGGGCGGAGGAGCAGCGGCGCCGACGCGGGCTTCTTCCGTTGGAAGGGCAGAAGGTGCGGGGGTGCGCGCTTCTTTGTGCTTTGCTGTGCGTGCAGCTGCCGGAACTGACTTCTTGTCGGCGCCGGCTGAGGGCTTGGAGGCTGCGGTTTGAGGCGCGATGGGGAGTTGCGCAGCCGGAGTGGTCGCAGCGGTTTGCGTATGGTTCGCGGGATTAACGTGGAGAGCGCGATAAAAGAGAATCGTGGTTGCGGACATGACGAGGAGCGAAGCGGCGAGAGCCACGCCAGGAAGCCATCTGCGGAACGGTGACTGCGTGGGGCGCGGCTCAGGGGCGGTGGCGGGAGTCGCGGCATGCGCAGCGAGAGGTTGAGGAAGCGGCTCGAGCTGTGGATGGCGGTTGTGGAGGAGTTCAGGCACGAGCTCGGATTCGCGATCCGGTTGGAGAGGCGCGGCGGTGTGGACGACGGCGCGGCAGTCGGGGCAGGCGGCCAGATGCGACAAAACGTCGGCGCGCTCTCGGTCGAGCAGAGTGTCTTCGGCAAAGGCGGTGAGGAGATCCGCGTCGGGGTGAGGACTGCCTGGACGAAAATCGGCTGGCTGGCTTTGAGCCAGGTGGGCGCGCACGGTCGTGGATTGTATCTGCTTCCCGGATGTGCGCTTCATAGGCCCGATCCATCCTTGTTATAGAACGCGGTAGATGCGGAATCTTGCCGCAGTTTTGTGTTCAGGTCGAGGCTGAGATCGCGGACGTCGAGTTCGTCGAGGAGTTCGTCGCACTGGTGGCCGCTGAGGCCGGAGGTGCGCAGGCGTTTGAGAACGCGCTTATGGAGCTGGGTGGTGATGCGGTCGAGACGGCGGCTGACTGTGGATTCGTGGACGCGCAGGACGCGCGCGAGATCGGCGAGCGTGCGCTGATCGAGGTAGTACGAAGCGAGGAGGAAGCGGTCGTCGGGGGAGAGTTCGCTGAAGGTTTTATCGAGAGCGCTCGTGAGGCGCGGGTCGGGCAGGTTCGTGACGGGATCGGCAGGGGACGGGAAGCTGGCGCCGGATTCAATTTGTTCTTCGAGGCTGACTGTTCTCGAGTATGTCCGGCAGCGATCGATGTGGTGCTGCGCCAGCACAGTGCGGAGCCAGCCTTCGAGGGAACCGCGGCCCATGTAGTAGTCAAGCTTCGAGATGCGGCGGCCGTTGGGATTGGGGATGCCGTAGAGGTCGGCATAGAGTTCGTCGGCGAGCTCGCGGCCGGTGGCATCGTTGCCGGCGATGCGATAGGCGCTCTCATATAAGGATGCGCGGAAACAGTTGAGGAAGGTATCCCAGGCGGCGTCGTTACCAAGAGAGCAGGCGCGGGCGAGGATGAGCTCTTCGAGGTGAAGTTTGTCGAGGAGCAGGAGCTGTTCGGATTGGGGAGCGGCGGCGGCGTATTTTGTCACGACGGCGGTGACGAATTGGAGGAATTGGTCCGGGGAGATAGCGTAGCGCGGGGCGCCGGAGTCGGAATAGAGGGCAGAGATGGCCTTCGACACGGCGGGAGGGAGTGCCGCCGGCTCGGGAAAGGTCGAGGTTTCGGACGTCGGGATCACAGAACCAGACATGAAGGCCTGAAAAACTCTCTGCAAGAACAGACACCAAATGCGTTCTTCCGATGCGGAGGCAGCGCTGAAGCTGCCGCAAGCGGAGGCAGATATGAAGGTAGCGCCGGAGTGTGTTTTGGGGAAGGGGCACGATCGCTGGTGGCTGGCGGGAGGTGCATCGCTGCTGCTCGGAATGGCTGGGTTAGGTATGGGTGGGCCGGGCGGAGGCGGCCCGGTGGGGAGTGAGGGGACTTATCGGGTGCTGCCGGCGATCCGGCGTGGCAATCTGGCGATTTTTCCGGTGGTGGGTGGAAAGTCGTATAACACCTCGCAGCTTTTGACGCTCGATGAAGGAATTCGTACCGGCGAGGTGGTGGTCACGGAGGCAGGGAGCGATCGGGGCCTGGTGCGCGGGGAGCATCCGGCTCCGTCTCGCGGCAGCGCGGAGGTGAATCGCCTGGTGCTCTACAACAATTCCGGAAGGCCGCTGTTGTTGCTGGCCGGAGAGATTGTGACGGGGGGCAAGCAGGATCGCGTGATCGGGGCGGATCGCATCGTGCCGCCGAAGGGTGGACCGATCGATCTGAGCGTGTTCTGCGTGGAGCCGGGACGGTGGGTGGCGTCGAGCGCGAAGTTTGGATCGATGGCGGCGCAGATGGCGCAGCCGAGCGTGCGCATGCCGGCGATGGCGAAGCAGAACCAGAGCGAAGTGTGGGACCGCGTAAGGGCATCGAATGCGGCGATGGCGAATTCACTGTCGGCTTCCGAATCCCATGGAGATGTGGCGCACACGAGTTCCTATGCGACGGTGTTTGCGAGCCCACCGGTGCAGGCGAAGCTGGAGGAATACGGAGGCAATGCAGGCGAGAAGGCGATTCTTGAGGAACTGCGGAAGCAGGGCTCCGTGGGTGTGGTGGTGGCGGTGAACGGCAATGTGCAGTGGGCAGATGTATTCGCGAGCACCGATCTGCTGGCGAAGTACTGGCCCAAGCTGATGCGAAGCTACGTGGCGGAGGCGGTGACGGCTGGATCCGGCGAGGGGACGTCGACAGTGGGTGAGGCGCAGTCCTGGATCACGAAGCTGAGCGGTGGGCGGGAAGTTGTGGAGACGGAGCCCGGCGTTTTTCGGCGGACGGAGACGACTGGGGACGGGTACAAGGTGTTCACTTTGCGTGGGCTGGGGTTCGGGGCGGACTTTGAGGTGCACATGACGAAGATGGTGACCGGGTGAAGGGAGAACTTGGCGTAGCGGGGTTCAGCGAAAGGGACCTCGTTACCGCAGTGCCGACGAGATGCATTCGCGGCGCGCATTGTGATGCGATGTTTTCTTGTAGGGCGCAGCGATTTCTGGGTATAGTTCTGCAACGGTTCTTCCCAGCCAGCCACTTTACTTTTGTGCGAATGGCCGTGCGCTGATTTTTTCCCCAGACCTGCCGAACCTGTGCGGAAGAGCCGGCTTTCAATCAGCTGTCCGATTCCATTCGTGTGCACGCGCGTGCACGCGTTTCCGGGAGGGGCGATGAGCGATTCCACCGGCGCAGAGGCGAAATCCGAAGCGACCTGCATGGTCACCGAGACATGGCCGCAGGCGCTCCCTTACACGGTGATCTTTGAGGAGTTGCGCCAGCGGCGCGGCGTGGAGTTCACACAGCTCGTACAAGCGTGGGCGACGCCGGGCAGCGCGTCGGTCAAGGTGCCGGTGGAAGAGGCGGAGCGGCGCCTGGCAGAAGCGCTGAAAGATGTCGCAGTGGCCTATGCAAACCTGAAGTGGAAGCGCTGGCATTTGCGAGATGCTGCGCGAAAGAAGTACGAATCGCCGGCGATGCGCGAGGCTGCGGTCGAGACGGCGCACCAGGAAGTGGAGGACGCGGCGCAGGCGTGCGCAGACCAGGATGCGCCGCTGAAGAATCTGCTGCATAGCTGCAAAGCTTCGGCGCTGGCGTTTTCCGGAGGAGGAATTCGAAGCGCGAGCTTTTCCCTTGGGGTGTTGCAGCGACTGGCGCAGTTCAGCGTCGAGCACGGTGACGCGGACCACGGATATCTGCAGAAGCTGGATTATCTGTCGACGGTTTCGGGCGGCGGGTATACCGGCTCGTGGCTGATGAGCTGGTCGCGTCGCAGCAGCTTTCGCTCGGCCGTAGAGCAGTTGGGAAAGCCGGCGAAAACGGCGGGCGATCCAGAGGCGGATCCGTTGCGGCATCTGCGCAGCTATACGAGTTTCCTGGCGCCGAAGTATGGGTTCTCAGTCGATACGGCGACGCTGGCGGCGATTGTCATCCGGAACCTGTTTTTGAATTGGGTGATCTTTCTGCCGTGTCTGATCGTTTTGATCCTGGCGCCGCGTTTGCTCGCGATTGCGGCGAACTGGCTGGCGGCTTCGGTGATTGAGTTGCCGGGAGCGGCCGATCAGACGCTGATGTGGGTGGCTGCCGGTTTGATTGCGGTGGCGGGGGGAATTGCGGCGTATCGCATGTGGGAGCCGCCCGTCACGAGCGCAATCGAGAAGACAGCCCGCCTGCGCAGCGAGACGGTTTTCATGGTCACGACGTGCGTGGCAGCGTGGCTGATCGTCGACGCGTGGCTGGCGGGATGGGAAAACGACCCTGTTTCTTACGGGCACATCTATGGCTGGCGACTGCTGTGGCTGGTGATCGACCTGTTCGCGGCGTCGTTGCCGTTGACGTTTGTGCGACTGAAGCGGAGTCATGTGGAGCCCACCAGCACGTTCCGCACGTCGAGAAACCGGATTTTGTGGGGCAGCGTGTTGTGGTCCGCAGGCGCGCCGCTAACGGCAACGTGCGCTACCGCGGTGGCACTGGAAACGATTGCGGTGTATGTGGGGCCGAGGCTCTACGGAGACACCGATGCCGGAAATCCGGCGTTCCACATCCTGGCTTTTCCGGTGGTACTCAGCATCCTGATGCTGGGGAGCGGACTGCTTTCCGGTCTGCTGAGCGCGGTGGAGTATGAGGAGGAGCGCGAATGGTGGGCGCGTGCCGGCGGGGTTTTCCTGCTGGTGATGGGCGGTTGGATGATCGCGGGGATCGTGGGCTGGTACTCGAGCTTCCTGGTGACGTCGCACTATCACTTCACCCTGGCATGGAGTGCGGGGACGCTGGTGTTCGGATGGAGCGCGGCGGCGGCGGGCAACAGCGCGTCTTCGCCCGTAGCACCGAAACAGGTAGATGTGACGCAGATGTCAGGGATCGGGCGGTTCCTGCTGCGCAATCAACTGCTGGCTCCGGCGCTGTCGATTGCGGCTCTGGCGTGCATCCTGCTGCTGGTGGGAAGTGTGACTGAACTCATCCTGGAGCGCATGACAGCGATGGGATCGATGCAGGCGCTCTATGCAGCGTACAAGAGCGCGGCGCCAGGGAGAACGGTGACGATCTTTGCCGACCCGCGTGAGATGTGCATGCCGATCCTTGCCGGGGTAGCGGCGATCGTCGCGGGGCTGGCGAACTACTTCATTAACCTGAACACCTTCTCGCTGCATGGCATGTATCGGATGCGGCTGGTGCGGGCGTTTTTGGGCGCATCGAATTTTGGGAGGAACGCGGATCGCTTTACCAACTTCGACCCGCTCGACAACTTCAGTGAAGCGGAACTGGGGAAGCTTCGTGATACGCCGGTGCATGTGGTGAATACGACACTGAATTTGGTGGACGGGGCGAAAACCGCGTGGCAGCAGAGGAAGGCGGAGTCGTTTGTGTTCACGCCCTTTCAATGCGGAAGCTGGCGCGTGGGCTATGCGCCGAGCGCGGTGTATGGCGGGCTGCACGGCGTCAGCCTGGGGACGGCGATGGCGATCAGCGGAGCGGCCTTCAATCCCAATATGGGGTACAACTCGTCGCCGCTGGTGACGCTGGTGATGACGCTGTTCAACGCGCGCCTGGGGTGGTGGCTGCCGAATCCGGGGTGGGAGAAGCGTTCGACTCTCACCGAGGATGATCAGGCAGTGTATCTGGGGAAGCCGGGGCCGACGTATTCACTGGGATCGATCGTGCTGGAAGCCCTGGGGAAGACGAACGATCGGCGGAAGTGGGTTCAGCTATCCGACGGCGGCCATTTCGAGAATCTCGGTTTGTACGAGATGGTGCTGCGGCGGTGTCACTCGATTGTTGTGGTGGATGCGGGGGCCGATCGGGCATTCCAGTTTGAAGATCTGGGCAATGCAGTCCGCAAGATCAACATCGATCTGGGAATTCCGATTACATTCAGCGACCCCTGGCCGTTTTCCGGAGGCAAGGACGCCGGGGACAGTTATTGCGCGATCGGGAAGATCGACTATTGCTGTGTGGATGGGGATGCAGGTTCTCCCGGGTATCTGATCTACATCAAGCCAAGACTGATTGGGAAAGAGCCGCGCGATGTAACGGCGTATGCCGCGGGATGCCCTGCGTTTCCACATGAGACCACGGTGAATCAGTTCTTCAACGAGGCACAGTTTGAGAGCTACCGGCACCTGGGGCTGCACGAGGCGGGCGCGTTTCTCGGCGATGCAAAAGCAAACACGCAGGACGCACTGCTGGATGCCGCGCTGACATACTGCCACCAGGAACGCTTCGTCACGGGGGCCTAGCTGTCTTTGCGGTAGAGCATGTCGCGCATCACGCGACGGCGTTCCGCGTTGGCCTCGCGGTCATTGCCAAATCCGGCAGCGGTTTTGAGCCCCGCCTGATCGTCGGCGTCAGGGTCGCTGCAGGCAGGACAACGATTGGCGAAGCCGGGTTTGTCGGGCTTCAGTTCGAACTCCTCACCACAGACAGCGCAGGTACGAATCGGAAACGACATTGCAATTCCTTGATGCTCCCGGCGAAAAATCGTTCTTTGTGGCGGATTCTTCGCCGGGATGATTCCTTGAAATTTATACGGCCGCGAGAGCCTCGACGTTCTGCGGGGCCGCGGGCTGGGCGGTGCGTTCGGCGTAGACCTTTTGCGCGGCGGCAAGCGCTTTGCCAAAGGTGAAGCCGGTGAGGTTGAGCGATGTGGCGGCGACCTGCTCGAGGGCACCCAGGATGGCGATGGTGTCCATGTAGTCGAAGAGGCCGATGTGGGCGATGCGGAAGAGCTTGCCCTTCATCTCCCCCTGGCCGTTCGTTACGATGGCGGCGAAGCGGCGCTTGAGTTCCTTCACGATCACGCCGGAGTCGACCCCGGCGGGTGGGAGGATCGCGGTGGCTGCGGCCGATGGCGCAACGGAGTTGAAGAGCTGGAGACCGATGGCCTGAACGGCGGCGCGGGTCATGGCAGCGCAGGTTTCGGCGTTTTCGATGAGGGCATCGCGGCCGGCGGCCAGATCACCGTTGGCCTGGGAGGCGATGTAGTCGAGCGCGGCGCCGAGCGCGGCGATGAGAGCGACGGCGGGCGTATAGGAGGACTCGCCTTTCTTCGCGTTCTTGAGTTCCTTGCGGAGGTCGAAGTAGTAGCGCGGATTCTTCGAGGTTTCGGCGGCCTTCCATGCGCGATCGCTGAGGCTGAGGTAGGCAAGGCCGGGGGGAATCATAACGGCTTTTTGCGAGCCGCCGATGATGACGTCGACACCCCAGGCATCGACATCGAGATGGGTGGTGCCGAGGCCGGTGATGGCATCGACGATAAGGAGCGCATCGCTGCCGGATTCTTTCAGGAGGGCACCGATGGCCCGGATGTCATGACGGACACCGGTGGAGGACTCGGTGGCCTGCACGAAGACGGCGCGGGTGTCGGGCCGGATTGCCTTGCGGATCGCGTCGAGGGAAAAGGTTTCGCCATACGGAACGCTGATGAGATCAACCTGGCATCCGAAGGCTTTGGCGAGAGATTCCCAGCGCTCGCCGAATTTGCCGGCGGAGAGGACGAGGGCGCGGTCGCCGGGCGAGGTGAGGTTCGAGACGGAGGCTTCCATAGCGCCGGTGCCGGAGGAGGCGAGCAGCAGCACGTCGTTTTGAGTGCCGACGAAGGTTTTGAGCTGTGAAAGGACGCGCTCGTACAGGGCGCGGAATTCGGGAGTGCGGTGGTGGATGTCCGCTGCGGCCATGGCGAACTGAGCCGCGGGAAGGAGCGGGGTCGGGCCGGGTGTGAACAGACGCGTCTTGCGAATCATAGGATGAGAGCCTCTCCAGATCATTTTAAAACGTGGGCGCGGGAAGAGTCGGTTGGATTTCTCCCTATAATGAGGCGTCTGAGGACTTGACCGAAAAGCAGGGAGGGTGTCGTGGATCTGGCGAAAAAGATCGACCAGGATATGGTGGCGGCGATGAAGGCGCACGATGTCGAGCGTACGCAAACGCTGCGGATGGTGAAGGCGGCGCTGAAGAACCGGCAGATCGAGAAGCGGTCGGAACTGACGGCTATCGAGGGTCAGCAGGTTTTGACCACGATGATCAAGCAGCGGAAGGAATCGATCGAGCAGTTTCAGAGGGGCAACCGGCCGGAACTGGCGGCAAAGGAAGCGCGAGAGATTCTGCTGATCGAGAGCTACATGCCGAAGGCTGCGAGCGAAGAGGATTTGAAGAAGATGGTGGAGGAAGCTCTTGCGGGGATGAATTTTGGGCCACGCGACATGGGCGCGGCGATGAAGACGGTGCAGGCGAAGATTCAGGAGACAGGAATGCGGGCTGACGGAAGGGTGCTGAGCGACCTGGTGAAGGGGAAATTACAGGGAACAGGGAGCGGGGAGTAGGCAGAAGACCCAAACCTCTCAGGCGATGGCGCGGATAGGGGCGCCGGCGGAGATGTCGGGCTCTTTCGTTGTATCGCCGACGGTCATGTCGCCGGCGAGAGGCAGGAAGACACGAAAACAGGTACAGGCTCCGCGAGGGGTGTGCAGACTGCGGAACGCGATGGAGCCTTCGTATTTCTGGATGATGCCTTTACTGATCCAGAGACCGAGCCCGGTGCCCTTGGCGGATTTGGT
>DASZYN010000856.1:0-6629 GCA_035545435.1 Acidobacteriaceae bacterium
CGCTTGACGTTGGTGATATACGAGCGTCCGCCCGTGGCCGAGCGCAACGCATCACTCACCACTTGATTCGGGATGAAGTCCACGCCTTTCACCAGCAAATGCCAGTGAAACCCATTCTCCTCAAAGTCGCTATGCTCCTCCAGCACCGCGAATACTTGAATGGGATAGGCTGGACGCGCCCCCACATGCAACTTCCCACGCCCTTTCGACCCACGCCGCAGGTATTGCAGTACCGTCGTCAGCGTCCGTGACGCCTCTTTGAGTGTGGTCCCTACTTTCGTCAGCGTGATAAACAGCGTCGGTTCTGCTGCCTTGACCAGTTGCCGCCACTGATCGACCTTACGCGGTCCACAGTACAGGCACGACCAGGAACCGCACCGCGCCCGTACTGTCTCCCCTGTCCTGGTGTTGATAAAGCGATGCCGCAATGCCCACCCATCGGGACAAAACAGCAGCGTCTCTACCCCTATCTCTGCTATAAATGCCGCCTGTCGTTCCAGCGTCCACGCCGAACCATGATCCTGTAAAGCTGTTTCCCCCATCGGCTTCACCTCGCTTTCTCCGATCTACAAGAACGTCCCGTACTGGTTCCAATGGTCTGCCTGTCCGGGCTGGTAGCAGATGCAGTCCTCATCACACAGCGGACGCTGACAGCGCCCGCAGTATGTTCCATGCAGATCTTTCGAGCCACATAGGACCACACCGAGCGTATGGCCCCACTGATCCGTTTGCTCTCCCTGCTCTGCTCCACCATCGATCACTCGCCGAACCGAAGCAACGCCAAAGCGATATTCCGCACACGCGATGCACAACAATTCCGCATCACCCACAATGGCCGCAACGCCCGGCCACAATCCTGGCCAGAGTTCAACCTGTTTCACTGTCTCCATAGACACCACCTCCTTGTTTCCAACGGCGTTTGAGACGCCCGTACTTGTGTGACTTGTTCTTAGAAGAGTCAAGTAAAGACTCTGGCGGCGATGCGGCGGGCGCGGACAGGTCCGGCCCGCCGCCCCTGCGTTGCGGGCACCGCTGCACCCCAGGCCAGACCACACCACACGCCACCCCGCAAGGAACCGCTACGCGGATAGAAAGGGCGGGTCAGCACCGCGAAGCGGGTCAGCGGCCAGCACCGCCGGGTGATGCCGCCGTTGACAGCGGGGGCTGAGCGCTGCGCGCCGAGAGTGACCGGGTTCTGCATTGATGCGTTGGTTCGTAGGCGGTCACTCTCGCTCTGCGAGTCTAGCCCCCGCTGTCAACGGTTCCAGAGCGGCATCACTTGCTCCGGCGGTACTGGCGGGCGAGCAGGTCAGCACCGCGAGGAGGCCTCAAGTTCCCGAGATGCTTGATGAGCCATCCGGCTCCCGCCGCTCCGCTTCCCGCTCACCCTCCGCCCTGGCCTGCTCCTCCAGAAACGCCGACAACGCCGCATCTCCCGCCCAATACGCGCGACAATCCGGGCAAGGGCAGTCATCTGCATGAAGTCCCCAACTCTGGAACCGTGTTGACCATTTCACCCCCTCGGCATAGTCCCAACACCCGAGGCTCTCATACCAGACCTTTTCCCATGTTCTCTTCATCGGCCTCACCATCCTTTCCAATGGCTAGCTATGCATCATTTCCGCTCGACATCCCGCCGCCTCAGCCGCCAGCAGAAATGTTTGGACATCACCCGATACCCAATACGCATCACTCAACCAGCGTTCGCGCACCAGCCGCGCACCTGGCCACCAGACAACCCATCCTCGCAGGTACATGCGGTTCGCCCGCTTGCCCTGTACCCGCATCACGACACCCGCACCATCTTGCATCGGTATCTCCTTTCTCACATGGCTAGCCATTGCCGGCCCGCCGCACAAACGCGCCCTCTTCCCGTAGCCGCACCCCATACGCCCGATGCACAAACCGCCGCCCCAGTTCGCACGCTGCTACATGACCCGCTGCCTGTATCCCATACACCCTCATCACCGCTTCCACTGCCTCCGCTGCGTCCCAGGCCGTGACGACCCCCAGGACTGGCAACGCGTCCGACCCCGGAGGCCAGCGCCGCCAGATCGCTACATCAAAGCGCCGCCACGGTTCGTCATGCTCCATAGGCTTCTCTCCTTTCCGCACTGACAACAAGACGCCCGTATGACCGTTCATACGAGCGCCTCGCCTGCTCTACATCGTGACCAGTTCTGTTCCCTTGCCCTGGAACTCCTTGTAGACCGCAATTTGCTCCAGGTAGTCCCGCCGACTGTTGTACAACCCCTCATCCAGATCCTCCACCACCGAGGGCAGCGGCACCGGATAGTCCCGCGCATCCAGCAGGTTCGCCCGCAGATCCGCGCCAATGGCTTGCCAGAGGTGCCGAAGCCGCTGCATGTACCCCTCCATCTGCTCAGCGTACTGTTGCTTGAGCACCTCATGCTCCTGCTTGAGCGCCTCAATATCTGGTTCATACGCCCCAAGCACCCCGTCCTCCCGTTCGGCCAGATCTGCCCGCAACTGCTCCTCTACCTGGCGCACCCGGTCCTCCAGGGTATGGTCATAGTAGGCATCCATATGCGCCCGCAGGATGGAGGCCAGACACCCCGGATACAGCGCCTCTAAGGCATCCAGTTCGACCGCGCCCTCGCCATGCCGCGCCTCGAAGCCAGCACGCCGCCGCTCCGTCTCTTTGATCGGTGTGCGCGGCAGCCCATACTCGCGCACCTGATCGAGCGTGAGCACCACCGGAAACACGCGAATATCCAGATCCAGGCCCAGCGTTTGTACAAAGTACTCCACCTTGCGCGACATGGCCACCGGCATGGACTGGCCCGCCGGGTCAAAGTCCGAGACATAGAAAATGCGCGCGGGACGCCCGGCCCGCTCCAGACGGCCCACCAGTGAAAGCGCCGCCGTGATGGAGAGTTCCCCGGAACCGATCTGCAAATTCGCCCCGTATTCCTGGCAGAGCGGCAGCAGGATATCATTCATGGTGGACTTCTCGCACCAGATTTCCAGGTGATAACCCTGACTGGCCTCATAACCCGTCACGGTATAGCGCGGCAACGATGGGAAGTCGGGAAACCGGAAATCATAGCGGCTCAGGTAGTCCCACACCCGCGCCTCTGGCGTACTCAGCTTGTACTCGGCGTATTCCACCGCATCGGCATTGCGCCGATCCACGAACGCCGCCGCGCTCACCAGCCCCAGGTAGCGCGCCGCCTTAGACGCCAGATTGAGCACATCCCAACACTCCATCGTGTTCTCATACAGCTCACCATTCGGCAGTGCCATCGGTGGATCCTGGCTGATGATCTGGTAGTGAATACGCCGCAGATGCACGCCCTCTCCATAGCCAAAGGCCCGCCACAGCGCCGCGAACCATTCCGCCAGCACCCAATCGTTGGGGGTGCCCGTATAGAACGGGTCATTTTGCGGAGCCAGCGCGATCAGGTCCGTCACCCGCACGCCCATGCGCTTGCTTAATTGTTTGATCGTGGTATAGTCCATAGGCCTCACCATCCTTTCTGTGAAACCGGGTGCCTGCCACTCACCAGAGCCACAAGCACCCTCTCTCCATGCTTACATCTCACCCGCGCCCGCCAGTTCCTTGTCCGGGTCATAGCTCATCGGGTTGCCGCCGCCCTGCTGCTGCTTGTTCCAGAACTGCGCCCGCCGCGCCGCGCCCGCCGCACCGGTTGCACTCGGGTTCCCTGGCGGTGTGACCGGCCTCATCGGGGGAGCGGACCTGAGCGGTGTCACTGGCTTGTTCGCCCTGACTGGAGCCGCCGCCCCATGTTTTGAGCGCTCCATATCCATATCCACCACCGCCAGGAACAGCGACACCAGCGGAATGGCCGACAGCACCACGTAGGTAATCACCGTCAAGATTCCGCGCTGGTTCTCCGGCACCGCATTGAGCCACCACGCCTCACGCACCACCGACGCCGCCAGCACATAGTTACAGGAGATGTCCACCAGCTCCACCAGGAAGCAAATCGGCGCATAGGCCCAGATGCTCTCTTTTTGCATCATGCGATGCACCAGCCCGCGCGACACCACATAGCCCAGGACGCCGAAGCCCGCCGCCACAATCCAGGTAATCACCCGCTCCCCCGGATCAGCCGCATCTAACGGCTCGAAAAACACTCGGATCGCGTAGGCGCTGGCCAGCGAGAAGGCCAGGGACACAATGCGCAAAATGGTATGCTCGAATACCCGTATCCATGACCCGCCCGTAAACATACGTCTCATCATAGGCCTCTACCCCTTTCTATTGCTGGCTCAACTCACACACCAGCGTCAGAAACCCCTGCTTATTGGCTTTGACGCGCAGGACACGAATCGGCAAGGGTTGCATCTTCGGAGGTTCCTGCACCTGGGAAGCCGCCGCCTCCAGGTCCGCATCAGACACGCCACCTTTCTTCATGGAGGCCTTCTTCAACTGCACCAGTTCCGCCAATCCGTCCACGCCCCCGACAATCTCCGCCTTATACGTCTGCTCCTCGTCAATGTCGAAGATGTTGGCTTCCATGCCGAAGAAATCATTAATCTTCGCGCTCATAATCGTTCCGTTCATAAACATAGGCCTCACCATTCCTTTCTCTGCCCGCAGGCATCTTACCGGGCGCTCTCATCCGTCGCCCACACGATCCGCTCAGCTAATCCATTGAGTGCGACAAACCGCTGATGCTTGCCGCATAGATGCACTTTTGAGGTATCCGGCACCTCCACACACCCGGGACACCCGGCCACCAGCCCGCAGCCCTGGCACACAAACCATCCGAAGACGACCGCGTGTCCCATCTGATGTTTCAGGCCGCACTTTCCACGACGACCACCCACACGCACCACCTAGCGAGACCGGCGAACCGGACGCGCCGCCTGTATAGGACGATAGACATTCATCCCAATCTTGATATCCTCATGACCAGGAACCGAGACATTGCCGCCCGTCGTGGCGATGATGATCGACTTGCCGCTGGCTGACTCCCCAGCCTCATGGCTCAGATCGACGACGATCACCAGTTGATCTCCTTGCAGTTGAAACGCAATATTCTCCATAGACAACACCATCCTTTCTTCATATGGCAGCCATGCAACGCCTGAGCTACCTGTAAAGACTAATCCCCCTACCAGCAAACATCCGACGAATGTTCATATTCTCCTGATCCCCTTGCGCTGGAACCGACCAAACAGACTCACGCACGCGCACCGCCTCCTGAACAATCGTGGGAATACAAGGATAAAGCTCCCCCTGATAGTCATCAGAACCACGTACATAACATCTATACAACATGTCAGCCTGTTGTGGCGTTGGCCGGAAGTCATGCCAGATACGTCCAGTTGTTTCCAACCTGATCCAGCCACGTCGTACCAGATAATCACCCGGCCAGTATCCCTCGTAAGCTTCCCCTAACCACTTCCCGATAATCTGCCGCGCCACATCCTCATGCTCACAATAATGCGCCTGGAAGAACGACCCATCAGGAGAAATCCACCCTCCGATATCGCCCTCCTCAATACACTCGATATTCGCAGGCATCATAGGCATACCATCCTTTCCTCATATGGCTAGCCATGTGAAAGGCCAGACCACAACGCCCGAAGCAATCAGACAATGCAGCGTCACCAGTCCCACCAGCACCACCATTCCGCCAATAAACACCCCCTTGCTCCTCACCCTCAGCGCCACCCACGTCAGGACAAACGACACGGCGAAAATCAGAACTGGCGTTCCCATACGCCCTGCTCCTTTCCAATCAACTTGACAGTCAGACTCCCATGTGAGAAGCTCTCTGTGAGAACCTGACCGCCGCTACCCAAACGCGCTCCGCATGTTCTCCGTCCTGGCCGATCAGGACCAGTGACCAGCCAGGACACCCGATGTATTCCCTTACCACCATCTTCATGGCAGCGCCGCCAACTCCTCCGGCATCTCCGGCCCCTGGTACTCTTCCCCACGTAATGCCGCACACACCCAGTTGTACCACTCCGTAAACGCCCATGCCCGCCGCTGATCACCCTCCTCTTCCGCCCGGCTTGCCAGCATCTGTACATCCTCTGCCATCTGCCCCAGGTCCACAGTCTCCCACGCATCAAACGCCAACCCAAAATGACTTGCCAGAACACGCCGCATCATCCACTGATCCTCATCGGTCATCCAGGGACACCGTTCCACCAATTCCACCATATTGTTCTCGAATTCCCTTTCCATCCCGGCCATACACCGTTCATACATACGCTCAGGCATACACTTCTATCCCCTCCTCCGCTGCCAGCAATTCACCCCAACACCAGCCGCAGCGATTACCCAGAGACGCGGGATGATTCATCGGAAGCACCCGCAGGCAATCCGAGCACTGAAGAACGCGCAACGGCACCCGCGCATGTTGCGGACGTTTCGGGTAGCGCTCCGCTTGACGCTGTTCTGCTTTGTTTCCCCATCGCTGAAACCGATCCATAGGCACACCATCCTTTCTGTGATTACCGACACCGTGGACACCGAAGACGACAACTTACGCATAACACCGCCCCACACCGACGACAGACACAGACCGACTCAGGAAGCAACCGGGCGAAGCACCGGAGACACGACAGGCGCTGAACCAGACCTCTCACCATCGCTCACCCCTTAACCCAGGCCCGGCAACAGC
>DASZYN010000857.1:0-4545 GCA_035545435.1 Acidobacteriaceae bacterium
GACCGCTGCGGTTCGCCACGCGCCAATCGCCCCGGGAACCACCGTCACCACATTGAACAGGTCCATCGCCCGCCGCTCGAAATTCTGGCTCGTGATGTATTCCAGCGCCTGCCAGCGTGTCCACGTGTTGATGCGGTTGCCCACCTTGGCATTGCCGGCCACCGCGCCCACTCGCTCATCGGCGAAATGCCGCACCAGCTTCGAAACCGCATCGTGGGCGATCACCGTGTCCGCATCGATGCCGACGTAAATCTCCTCTTCCACGGAGTCGAGCCCGTAATTCAGCGCTTCCGCCTTGCCGCCATTCGCCTTCGTCAGTACCAGCAACCGCCCGTCTTCAATCTCCTGCGGATACGCTTCACGCGCCACATCGTAGGTTCGGTCCCCCGAACCATCATCGATCACGATCGCCCGCAGATTCGCATAATCCGATTTCAGAACCGAGCGGATCGTCCGCACAATCACCTTCTCCTCGTTGTAAGCAGGAATCAGCACGGCCACCCCCGGTTCATACACTCCGCCCGGAATCTTCCTCCTCCGGAACCGGTCGATGGTGGCAAAGATCCCGATCAGGATCAGGCGTCCGCTCATCAGCACATCGCCGATAAAGAAGATGTCCACCACAAAATTCGCGAAAAACGAGAACAGGAAAAACGCCACCCAGTCGATGCGCGCCTGCCAGCGCATATCCTTCGCAATCGGCGGCATCACCTCCGCCGTCGTCTTCCCCATCAGTTCCGACACGGGCACAAATTCATAACCCTTCGCCCGCAGTGTCGTGATCAGTACCGGCAGCGCCGCCACCGTCGCCGATCGGTTCCCCCCGCCGTCGTGCAGCAAAACGACGCTGCCCCGCATCCACGGATGCGTCTTCATCTCCTCAATCTGCTGCAGAACGCTGTCCGTGATCTCCTGCGGCGACTTGTGCGGATGCTCGCTCCAGTCGTCCGTATCGATCTTGTTGCCGATGATCGTGTACCCCATCTGTTGAATGCGGTACGCCGGTGCTGCCTCATCGTTGGTGTCCGGCTCCTGATCGATCGAGTACGGCGGCCGGAAATACAGCGGCTGCCGTCCCGTTTCCGCCGCAAACAAGCGCTCCGTCCAGTTCAGCTCCAGTTCGAGCTGCCGCGGCGTAATTTCACTGATGTCCGGATGCGTGAACGTGTGGTTGCCGATTTCATTGCCGTCGCGCACGTAGCGTTGCAGCAATCCGATGTTCTTTTGTGCCTCCTCTCCAATCACCATGAAGGTGCCCTTCACGTGATACTGCTTCAGGATGTCGAGGATCTTCGGCGTCCACACCGGATCCGGGCCATCGTCGAAACTCAGCGCCAGCTTGTGCGGATCGTACCCGTACTGCTCGATGGTGTAAGAACGCGGCAGCCGCACCATGTTCTCGTCGATCACAGTGAAGTTATCCGCGTCCATCAGGATCGAGCGTTCGCCCGCTTGCGGCGTCGCCACAATCCTCAGGATGTCCCCCTCGCCCTCCGTGTCCACGTCCTGCCCCGGAGGCACCCGCTTCAGCAGATCCGGCGCGTTCGCCGCGCCCGGCCGGTCCCACACCTGCCACAGTGACGGATCCTCTTCTCCCAGCCGCCACAACGCAAAGGTCCGCAACCCCATCTGCCGTCCGGCGCGCAGCTCGTTCAGCGCTGTTACGCCGTCCAAAAACCACACCTGATGCCGCAGGTGTTCGTCCTCATCGTCATAAGCAAAATGCGGATTCAGCTCGTCGCCTTCCAGATGCACATCGGCGCCGGCGTCTTCCGCCCTCTGCCATGCATCCTGCACCGATAAGTCGGTGACGTCCACGATCTTGCTCGACGCCTTGTTGCCCTTTTCCGGCAGCGTCTGCGCCCAGTCGAACCCGTAGTTCCCGATGCCGCAGATCACCTTTTCCTTCGGCACCAGCTTCAGCACGCGCCGCAGATTGCCATCGAACCAGGGTTCACTCGCCACCGGTCCGGGATCCGACGTCTCCTCGTGCTCGTCGTAGTTCATCAGGATGATGCCGTCGCTCGCCTGCGCCAGTCGCCGAATCGTCCCATCGTCAGCACTCGCCTGCACGTTCACATAAATGCGCAGGTTCTTGGCATGCAGATCCTCGTGCAACTCGGCGACCCACTCCGCGTACAGCTTCTGGTCCTCGTCCGGAATCATCTCGAAATCAAGACAGATTCCCCGATATCCCGGATTCGCAAACAAAAATTTGTCCAGCTGGACATGGAGCCGGTTCCGCGCCGCCGCACTGTGCAGCATCTTTCCGATTACCTCGCCATTCCATTGCTGGCTCAGCGTGTCGTAATCGTTCAGCATCGGCACAACATCGGTCTCTTCCTTCGCTGCCTCGATCGTGGTCTTCACCCGGTTCTCGGGATCGACACCATGCACCCCGGCCGCATCCACCACGTTGTAAAAATGCACCGGGAACAGCGGTGTCGCCGCCACCAGGTTGCCGTCCGGCGACACAACGTGCAGCCAGTCCGGAAACAGAATGTCGATTTCGTGGATATGCGCCTTCAACGCTGAATAGCTGGCTTCGTCGTTCTCGTAGAACGCAGCACGCAGTCCTTCATCCTGATTGGGCACGATGTCAGTTGCATGATGCCGGCCTCGCCGACGCGCTGGCCGCGCCGCGGCTCGTTTCGCCAGCTCGGGCTGCCGTTCTTTCAGCGCCTTCACGTTGCGCCGCTGCGCCGGCAGCAGCAGTTCCGGAAGCGTCTGCTTCGACAGAACGCTGAAGACGAACACCGCTCCTACAATCGTCAGCAAAATGATCGATACGTCGGTCAGCCGCCGCAAAATTTTGCGCCGCCGCTGCTTCGGATCGTAGAAAACCTGCTTCATCGTGGCCTGCTTCAATCCTACGATAGGAACGACTCAGCCCTTCCGCACGGACGTCACCTCTGTGCCGCTCTGCCTCGCCTTTCGCTGACCGATTCTTAGCTAACCGGCCTTTAGCTAACCGGACCTTAGCTGACCGGACTTTAGCTGACCGGACTTTCGCTGACCGGACTTTAGCTGACCGCTTCATAGCTTCCTTTCCCGGATACCATATCCCCAATGCCCTCTACGGCTCACCGCAAATGGTGGCTTGTCCTGATCGCCCTCGCTGCCGGAGTCGCTCTGCGCCTGTGGTTCATCCACGCCTACCCTGAAATCGAAGGCGATCCGCTCGTCTACGGCGACATCGCCAAAAACTGGATGCTCCACGGCATCTACGGCAGAACCATCGACGGCCACATCGTCCCGACTCTCATCCGCCTCCCTGGCTATCCCCTGTTTCTGATCCTCTGTTTTCGGCTCTTCGGCCTCGAGCACTACAACGCGGTCATGTATGCGCAGGTCGCCATGGATCTCGGCACCTGCCTCCTCATCGCCGATCTCGCCCGCCGCATTTGGAGTTCGCGCGCGGGCTGGTGCGCTCTCTGGCTCGCCGTGCTCTGCCCCTTCACAGCCAACTACACCGCAACGCCGCTCACGGAAACGCTGGAACTCTTCACCATCGCGCTCGCTTTCTATGCCTTCGAACGCCTGCTCGCGTCACCCCGCTGGCTCTGGGCTTTCACCCTCGCCTTCGCGTGGAGCTACGCCGCCATCCTTCGCCCCGATGGCGCGTTGCTGGCCGTCGCTCTCTGTCCCGCCCTCATCTTCTATGGATCAAAACGCTGGGGCGCGCCCGCCATGATTCGCTGGGCATTGGTGTGCGCCTTTATCTCCATCCTGCCGTTCATTCCCTGGACCATTCGCAACGCCCGTACCTTCCACGTCTTTCAGCCCCTCGCCCCACGCTACGCCGTCGATCCCGGCGAACCCACCGACCCCGGCTTCCAGCGCTGGACAAGAACCATCTGCGTCGATTTCGCCTGCACCTGGGAGATCTACTGGAACGCCGATAACGACGTCATCGACCTCGCCAACCTCCCCACTCGCTCCTACGACTCCCACCAGCAACACATCGAAACCCGCGCCCTGATCGACGACTACAACCGGCACACCACCATCACACCCGAGATCGACGCCCGCTTTGCCGCCTTCGCCGCCCAGCGCATTCACGACCACCCATTCCGCTACTACGTAAAGCTTCCCATCGCACGCCTGGGCGACATGATCCTCCGCCCGCGCACCGAGATGCTCTGGATCGAGCTCCGCTGGTGGCAGTACCGCCGGCATCATGCCGAAACTGTATTTGCCTTTGGGTATGCAGCCCTGAACCTGGCTTACTTCATCGCTGCTCTCATCGGATTCTTCAGGCGACCGCCTCTCCGGGGAGCGATCCTCACCTTCATCCTGCTGCGCTGCGCGCTTCTCCTCACCCTCGAAGCCCCAGAACAGCGCTACACCCTGGAATTCTTCCCGCCCCTCATCGCCCTCGCCGCCATTGCGCTCAGCGGGAAGCAGCAACCCGATACAACACCGTCGAAGCAATCAGCATCACTCGCTGACTCGCTGACTCGCTGACTCGCTGACTCGCTGACTCGCTGACTCGCTGACTCGCTGACTCGCTGACTCGCTGACTCGCTGACTCGCTGACTCGCT
>DASZYN010000858.1:0-3179 GCA_035545435.1 Acidobacteriaceae bacterium
TCTGGATCGGATCGCGCAGCGCCTCGGTATCGCGCTCCGATTCGGGCCGATAGAGGCGCGCATCATCGGAGTGAGAGTGCGCGTAGGGGCGAATGACGTGGCCGTGGACGAGCGCGGGTCCCTTACGGGCGCGGCAGTGGGCGACGGCGGTGTTGAAGGCCTTCATGCAGGCCACGGGATCGGTGCCGTCAACTTCTTCGAAATGGAAATTCGGGAACGACGTCAGCAGGCGCGAAATGTTGCCGCCGGGCGTGTTGACTTCAACCGGAACGGAGATGGCGTAGCCGTTGTCTTCGACCACGAAGAGAAGCGGCAATTTGCGATTGGAAGCAATGCTGATGGATTCCCAGAACTCTCCCTGGGAGGTTGCGCCTTCGCCGATGGAGACGTAAACGACCTCATCGCCGTGGAAATCGACGGCGTGGAACTGGCGGTAATCGTTCTGAGCCGATTCGCCTGGCTGCGCGGCGTCAGGATGCTGCGTGAGATAGAGCGACGCCTCTGCGCAGCCGACGGCCTGCAGGCACTGCGTCGCAGTGGAGGACGAGGGCGAGACAATATGGAGCTTCGGGTCGGACCAGTGCGAGGGCATCTGGCGTCCGCCGCTGGCGACGTCGGAGGCGGCTCCGACGGCCTGAAGGAATTGCTCTTCGACAGTGGTGCCAAGGGCCAGGGAAAGCGCGCGGTCGCGGTAGTAGGGGAAGAACCAGTCGTAGCCGGGACGGAGCGAAAGGCCGGCGGCGACAAGGAGGGCTTCGTGACCGGCGCCCGAGATCTGGAAAAAGACCTTCTGCTGGTTTTTGAGGATGATCTCGCGGTCGTCGGTGCGGCGCGAGAGCACCATGAGGCGGTAGATCTCGAGAAGCTTTTCCGCAGAAAGGGCGGGGCCGCTGCCGTTGCCGTTGCGGGAGGCGGGTTCGGGCGGCTTTTTCAGTTCAGCGCTGGGGACAGCGGTTCGCGCCATGCGGACCTCATTGCTTCCTTAGATGTTCGCTACTCCAGTTTAGAACCTGGCGTGGGGATTGAAGAAACCATGTCGAATCAGCACACAAAGCTGGGGCGACGAAAAATTGTATCGCGTGGAGAGGAGGAAAGCGCAATGGTTGGAAGGTAACGAAGATGGGTACCGAGCGGGGGATTCGCGAAGAGGAACAGAGCGCTGAGCACCGAAGGACAGGAAGGGTCGATGCTGGCTGGGTGGCGCTGTACGGAAAGAGGACTTCCTGGTATGGTGCAGCCTATGGCTGCGATGGCAAAGCCCTGGTATTTACGTGGACCGAAGCGATGGCAACACTTCCAGGGCGTTCCCTGGAAGCGGCTGTGGCTTTTGATGGTCGCAGTATTTATGTTGTTCAGCATCTTTGGCCTGTTCTATGACCTGATGGCGCTGGGCACGGTTCCCTACGCCGTTGTGGCGGTGGACGCGATCTACAGCGGCCTGAACGCGGCAATGTGGATTCTTGTGCTGGCGCGGCTGCCGATGCCGTTTATCGGAGTCCTGATCGTTCTGCAGTTCTTCAACGCCAAAGTGATGACGTGGTTCGCCGTGTCGATGACGCACGCGTTTCGGCTGACGCCGGTCGAAGAGCATACCGGTGTGAGGGTGGCTGCGCTTGCCATGGTCGGCGTGGTGGTGACTTCGTATGGCTTTTTTGTGGCTTTTATTCGTGCGGAAGGCCGGGAATCGTACCGGCTGCGGACGCAGCTGGAGCTGGCGCACGGAATTCAGAAGACGCTGGTGCCGCCGATCGTGCTGCGGACGGAGTTATTTGAGGTGTACGGCATCTCCGAGCCGAGCGAGAAGGTGGGCGGCGACTTGGTGGATGCGGTGCTGCTGCCGAATGGCGACGTGGTTGCCTATCTGGCGGACATCGCGGGGCATGGACTCTCGGCCGGGATTCTGATGGGCATGCTAAAGACCGCGGCGCGCACCGCGCTGCTCGACGCGACCACGGGGCATCCGAGCGGAACGCTGCCAATCCTGCTGGAGAAGCTGAATCGCGTGTTGCCGGATGTGAAGGAGCCACAAATGTACGCGACCCTGACGGCGTTCCGGCTGAATCGGGACGGGAGCGCATGGTACGCCACAGCGGCCAGCCCGCCGGTGCTGCACTGGAGCACGCGCGGACGGGATGCGCGGCGGATTGAGGAGCAGCAATATCCGCTGGGGCTTCTGCCGGTAGCAGGGTTCACGGGTGAGGCGATCGAGCTGAGCGATGGCGATCTGCTGGTCGTGGCCACCGACGGCGTGCTGGAGGTAACGGACAAGGCCGGGCAGGAATTTGGTGTCGGGCGCGTGGAAGAGGTCATTGCCGGAGGCGCGCAGGGAGCGCTGGAGGGAATGGCGAACACCATCCTGACCCGGGCGCGGGCGTTCGGAAGGCAGGCCGACGACCAGACGTTGCTGATGATTCGCCGGCTCTGAGCTGCGGGGGCGGCGCCCGGCGATCGGCGTTCGGCGCTCGGGAAAGCCCGAGTTCGCGTTTGGTGTTCGGCGTTCCGTAAGCTGTGACCGGCATTCTGCTTCGGAGGAAACAAATGGCCAAATCCTATCGCGATCTGGATGTTTGGCAGTGTGCGATCCAACTCTCTGTATTGCTCTACAAGCTGACCCGGGACTTTCCACGTGAGGAAATCTACGGATTGACGAGCCAGCTTCGCAGGGCTGGTGTCTCGATCGCGAGCAACATTGCGGAGGGCTACGGCCGCTCTTCAAGAGGGGAATACCGGAGTTTTCTGGGATTGGCGCGTGGTTCGGCATTGGAAGTCCAAACGCAACTCGTCATCGCACGCGAACTTGGGCTCGGAGAAAGGAGTCGAATGGATGAGGCGGAAGCACTGGCCGAGCGTGCCGGCAAGATGCTCTGGTCAATGCGAGAGAAGCTGTAGACCCAGGCATTCGGTGCCCTGTCCTGATTGCTTTCCGGAAGCAGGTGTCTCCGAACGCTGCACCCCGAACGCGGAGTGCCGCCTATTGCCCATCGCGCATTTTTTCTTTCACGGCTTTAGCCAATTTCTCGATTTCGGTGGCGGTGTTTACGACTGAAAGGGACAGCTGGTCCTTGTTGCTCTTGTCGACCGCGTCCTTGAGCTGTCTCACCAGGTCCATCAGATGATTCGTATCCTCGACGATTTCCTTTTGACGTAGCTTGTTACGGTCACGCGACATCTCGCGGAGC
>DASZYN010000859.1:0-2951 GCA_035545435.1 Acidobacteriaceae bacterium
GGCGCCCTTTCCCGACACAAAGGGAAAGCCCACGATGCAGGTGCTGAATGCAGACCCGAAGATCGGCCCCGGACTTCTGCGCATCGTCATGCAGCCCGGCGACGTAATCGCCCGCCACTTCCATGCAGGACAGGCGGAAACGCTCTACATCCTCGAAGGTGTCTTTATCGACGAAGGCACCGCGTATCCGGCCGGAACCGAGCTGAGCGTCGAGCCCGGCGCGCACCATGGTCCGCATACCACCAGCACCGGCACCACCTTTCTTGCCATGTTCACTGGCAATGTGAATCTCACCGACTTCAAGCTCTCAGCAGGCGTGGAACAGCTTGAAGCGATCGCTCGTTAGCTGCCGTCGCAAGAAAAGAGGTTCAACAAAAAACAGGAGAAATTGGAAAATGCCTGCCAAAAGACACCCCATCGTTCTGATCCACGGGCTGTGGATGACAGCCCTCTGCTGGGAGAACTGGGTTCGGCGCTATTCCGAGCTCGGCTGCGAAGTGATTGCGAAGAGCTGGCCCGGCATGGACGTCGATATCGATGATCTGCGGCGCGATCCGTCTCCCATCGCGACGCTGGGAATCAACGAAATCGTCGAGCACTATCAAGCGATCATCCGCGGGCTCGACCGTCCGCCCATCATCATCGGGCACTCCTTCGGTGGTCTCATCGCCCAGATTCTGCTCGACCGCGGCCTCGGCTCGGCTGGAGTCGCCATCGCGCCCGCGCCAGTGAAAGGCATCCTGTTTCTGCCCTTCTCCACGCTCAAGGTGTCGTTTCCGGCTCTCAGCAATCCCGCCAACAATCATCGAGCCGTGTCTCTGACACCCGAGCAGTTTCACTATGCGTTCACCAACAACATGAGCGAAGAAGAATCGCTGAAGGTGTTCAGGCGCTACGCCGTCCCCGGCCCCGACCACGTCCTCTTCCAGGCGGCTTTCGCCAACTTCAACCCTCACGCCGCCACCGCAGTCAATTTCGAGAACAACGAACGCGCGCCGCTGCTGCTCGTCTCCGGCGGTGAGGACCATGTATCTCCGGCGTCGGTCGTCGAGGCGAACTACAAGCTCTATCGGAAATCGACAGCTGTGACTGAGTACCTGAACTTCCCCCGCCGCACCCATTACACTCTCGGACAGGAGGGCTGGGAGAAGGTTGCCGACAGCGCGCTCGAGTGGGCCGTCGCCCATGCCGGCTCGCCGGCCACTGTGACCCGATGATTGTCCCTTCGCAGGACCAGGCTTTATGGTTGAGGACAAGATGAAGGCAGGCAGAATTCATCGCTTTGGTCCGCCTGAGGTCGTGGTGATCGATGAGATCCCGCGACCCGAACTGGGCGACGGCGAACTGGTAGTCCAGACAGCCTTCGCCGGCGTCGCGCCCTGGGATGCTCTTATTCGCGAGCGCAAAAGCGTCGTGAATGTGAAGCTCCCGCTGATCCTCGGCTCCGATCTGTCCGGCATCGTCGTCTCAGTCGGGAACGGAGTGACGAACTACAAGCCAGGCGATGCCATCTACGGCGTCACGAACAAGGACTTTTGCGGAGCCTACGCTGAATACGCCCTCGTCTCCGCCTCCATGGTCGCGCCGAAGCCCAGGTCGTTGAGTTTTGCAGAAGCCGCCAGCGCTCCCGTCGTAGCCGTGACCGCCTGGCAGATGCTCTTTGAATACGCGCAGCTGCAATCGGGTCAGTCGGTGCTCATTCATGGAGCGGCCGGCAACGTCGGCGCCTATGCGGTACAGCTGGCCAGGCGCGCAGGCCTGAAAATCTTCGCGACCGCCGGTCCGGACGATCTCGATCATGTCCAGCGTGCCGGCACCGTCATCAACTACAAGACCGATAAATTCGAAGATCTCGTCCCATCGGTCGATGCCGTCATGGATATGATTGGCGGCGAAACCCAGCAGCGTTCCATCGCCGTTCTCAAGCCGGGAGGGATCCTCGTCTCCGTCGTGTCCCCGTTCCCGAAGGACACCCCGGTTCCATCGGGCATTCGAACCGCCTTTTTCCTCGTCGACGTCACAACGGCTCGCCTGAATATGCTGACCCAATGGTTCGAAGCAGGAGAACTGGTTCCCGCCGTCGGTGCGGTTCTTCCCCTGGAAGAGGCGCGGCGTGCCAACGAGATGCTCGCTGGTTTGCCCCATCCCAAAGGGAAGATCCTGCTGCGGATGCCGAACTTTGCTGAGCCCTAGCCTCTTCGCTGCCTGGAATCTCGGCGTTAATGACTCATTGATCGCACCCATCGATAGGAGAAATTCATGGACAGGCTCAAAGGGAAGCGGGCCCTCATCACCGGTGGAACCACGGGCATCGGATTCGCTACCGCACAGGAATTCCTGACCGAAGGCGCGCGAGTGATCATCACAGGCGCGAATCAAAAAAATCTTGATGCCGCGAAGCAGAAGCTCGGCGATTCCGCCGTGGCGATCCAGGCCGACGCCGGCAGCGTTGCCGCACAGGATGTCGTCGCTGCCGCCGTGAAGAGGGAACTGGGCGGCCTCGACGTTCTCTTCTGCAACGCCGGCATCGTCGACATGCGCCCCCTTGACGCCTGGGACGAAGCGGGATTCGATCGCTCCTTCAATACCAACTTCAAAGGCGCGTTCTTCCTGATCCAGAAACTGCTGCCGTTGTTCGCCAATCCGGCGTCCATCATTCTCAACGGTTCCATCAACGCCCACATCGGCATGCCCAACTCGAGCATCTATTCGGCCACCAAAGCCGCCATGATCTCGCTGACGCGTACCTTATCCGGCGAGCTCATCGGTCGCGGAATCCGCGTGAACACCGTCAGCGCCGGCCCCATCGAGACGCCGCTCTACGCCAAACTCGGCATGACCGAGCAGGGCGCCGCTGCGTTGCTCAAACAGGTCCCCGAAGGCCGCTTTGGCGATCCGAAGGAAATCGCCAAAGCCGTCGTATTTTTCGCCTCCGATGAATGCAGCTTTTC